>CAYOHO010000487.1:0-1867 GCA_964403755.1 uncultured Oscillospiraceae bacterium | reverse complement strand
GGCGATTCCGACATAGACCAGGCCGACCGGCTTCTCTGCCGTGGCGCCGTCGGGGCCGGCGATACCGGTGACGGACACCGCGAAATCCGTTTTCATTAGTTCGCGGCATCCCATGGCCATGGCGATGGCACAGGACTCGCTGACAGCGCCGTCCTGCTCAAGAACGGCGGCCGAGACATGGAGCAGATCTTCCTTGATCCGGTTGTCATACGCGACGACAGCCCCCTTGAAGACGGCGCTGATGCCGGCCCATTCGGTCAAGGTGCCGGACAGGAGGCCACCGGTGCAGGATTCGGCGAAGCTGACAGTCCGGTTCTGTTCGAGCAGCAGGTCCCTCACGACCTGTGGCATGGATCGCGGTCCGATTTCATAGATATAGTCGCCCAGCCTTTGCCTGATCTCGTCCAGCACGGGTCCGGTCCGGTCAGTGTCGTCCGCCGTCGCCATGTACTGGGTCACGCGGAACATCACCTCTCCTTCCGAAACGTAAGGGGCGATGGTCGGATTGATCTGCGTGGCGATCAGGTCCTTGAGCCGATCCTCAGCCGCTGATTCGCCGATCCCGATCAGCCGGACAAAATGGGTATGCAGACGCTGGGGCGCATGAGCCTCCAGAAAAGGCCGGATGCTGTCGCTGAACATCGGGACAAGCTCGGAAGGCGGGCCGGGCGTCAGGATCAGGACACTTTCATGTCCCTCGATGACACAGGCCATCATGGCGCCCGGCGCGGTGCCATTGTGATTGGGCAGGATGGTTCCGTCAACCGGAAGCATGGCCATTTTCCAGTTGTTGTCCGTTACAGTCCGACGGCCAAGCCGCTGGATGTAGTTCAGGATCGCCTGACGGCTTGGCTCGTGCATAGCCAGCGGAATGCCCGCAACGGATGCCGCCACGCCCATGGTGATGTCGTCGGCGGTCGGCCCGAGTCCGCCGGTGATGAGCACGCAGTCGGAACGGGATGCGGCGATCCGGATCTGGGCGGCCAGCCGCTCCGGATTGTCGCCAACGACCGTCTGGTAATAGGAGCTGATGCCGATCTCGGAAAGTTGTCTGGCCAGAAACGCCGCGTTGGTGTTGACGATCTGGCCCATGAGCAGTTCGGTTCCGACGCAAAGGATCTCAGCTGTCCTGATGGTGTCCATGTACGGATCGCCTACTTTCATCGTGTGAATCCAGGGGTGCTTGCAAGGGTGAATGCAAAGGTGAATGCAGGGGTGAATCCCGGTCGGAGTCAGGGAAACCGGGCCTGGCAGGCTGTCCAGGTATTGCGCATGAGCATGGCCCGGGTCATGGGTCCGACTCCGTTGGGGACGGGCGTCAGGGCGGCGGCGACTGCCGATACGGATGCCTCGTCCACGTCGCCCACCAGTTTCCCGTTTTCGTCACGATTGATGCCGACATCGACCACGACTGCGCCCGGTTTGACGAATTCCGCCGTCACAAACTTGGGCTTGCCGATGGCTGCCACCAGGATGTCCGCCGTGCGGCAGAGTGCGGGCAGGTCCTGCGTCCGGGAATGGGCGATCGTCACGGTGGCATGTTCACGCAGGAGCAGCTGAGCCATGGGCTTTCCGACGATATTGCTGCGGCCGATAATGACCGCCTGCTTCCCTTTCAGAGGCACGTCAGCCGACTTGAGCATCTCCATGACTCCGGCGGGGGTGCAGGGCAGCAGCCCTTTTCGCCCGAGGGACAGCAGGCCGACGTTGAAGGGATGGAAACAGTCGACATCCTTCTCCGGCGCGATGGCACAGATCACGGCGAATTCATCGAGATGCTTCGGGATCGGCAGCTGGCACAGGATGCCGTCGACCCGGTCGTCATGATTGAGCGTGTCGATCAGCTCCAGGAGCTGGTCCTGCGACA
>CAYOHO010000486.1:0-1873 GCA_964403755.1 uncultured Oscillospiraceae bacterium | reverse complement strand
GTTCGCTTTGTCCAATAAACCATTGCCAACTTGCGACAACATTATTCTAGGAGGAGAGATTGAATTCCTGTCACATGAAAAGTTCGCTCATCACTGTTCGCTTGTCCTTGCTCAATGGCTTTATGGTAATGCTTGAATGTGAAGATGAGATGGTGGGCGCTTGACAGCAGCTGAAGATTTCCTGCCGGTTGTGTGACGGTTCCCATTTGATAATCCGTGCGGTTTTTGCCATCAGGCGATAGAATGGGATTGAACTATAAGTACATCCTCGCAATTGTTGACCGGATTTGGCGACAACATTGCGGCAGAATCATCGTTGCCATATAAGGAGCGAACCATATGAGCTACCTGAACAACGTCACCGGCTACCGCAAGGACCTGCTCACCAACCGGTCCGTGATCAAGAAGGGCAACTATGCGCTGATCGAGCCGGACGGACTGGTCCGGAACGTGCTGCCGGGGTTCGAGAACTGCGACGTCACCATTCTTGGCTCCCCGAAACTGGGCGCAAGCTTTGTCGACTACCTCGTCACCATCCATCCCGAGGGCCAGAACACGCTGGGCTTTGGCGATGCGGGCACCGAGACGCTGTTCTATCTGCTCGATGGCCGGCTCGATGTCCAGGCGGGCGACGAGACCCATGCCCTGGTGCGGGACGGGTTCATCTACTGCCCGCAGGGCGTTCGGTTCTATTTCCAGAACCCCCACCATGAAACGGCGAAGGCCTTCATGTACAAGCGGCGCTACAGCCGGATCGAGGGGCACGAGCCGTATGTCGTGACCGGCAATACCGAGGCCATGCCCTGGACGGCCTTCGAGGGCATGGAAGACGTCCGGATCAAGGACTTCCTGCCGAAGGACCTCGCCTTCGACTGCAATTTCCACATCCTGAGCTTCCGGCCGGGCGCCTCGCACGGCTATCTTGAGACGCATGTCCAGGAGCACGGCGCCTATTGCCTGAGCGGGCAGGGGATGTACAACCTCGACAACGACTGGATCCCCGTGCAGAAGGGCGACTATATCTTCATGAGCGCCTACTGCCTGCAGGCCTGCTATGCCGTCGGCCGGGACGAGGATTTTGCCTACGTCTACTCCAAGGACTGCAACCGCGATATTGAGCTTTAGGCATTGGCTTAATGATATAACACCCGCATCAAGTTGAATCAGGAGGAACAGGACATGAGCAAGCGTCTGGAAGGCAAGGTGGCGATCGTCCTCGGGGCGACGTCCGGTATCGGCGAAGCGTGCGCCCGGCGGTTCGCCCGGGAAGGGGCAAAACTGATCCTGGCGGCGCGCCGCGAGGAGAAGGGCCGGCAGATTGCCGCCGAGATCTGCGCCGAAGGCGGCGAAGCCGAATTCATCCGGACCGACATCACGGTGGAAACCGACGTTCAGGCCATGGTGGCGCTGGCGGCCGAGCGCTACGGGCGGCTGGACATCGCCCTCAACGCGCCCGGCGGGAGCGGCAAGAGCAGCAACTGCTTCGTCCAGGACCTCGACTCGGAAGTCTGGCACCAGACGATCGACCTGAACCTGAACGGCATGTTCTACGCGATCCGCCATGAGTGCCTCCAGATGCTGAAGAACGGCGGCGGCGCCATCGCCAGCATCTCCTCGATCAACTCGTTTGTTCCCAACATCACGATGGGCCCCTACTGCGCCGCCAAGGCCGGCCTCGACATGCTGACCAAGTGCGTGGCGATGGAAGTCGGCCCGCAGAACATCCGCGTCAACACGATCAACCCCGGCTTTGTCGAGACGCCGCTCTCGAGCCGGGTGATGACCATCGACGAGGCCCGCAAGGAGATCCTCTACAAGACGCCGACCCGCCAGATCATCACGCCGGACGACATCGCCAGTGCCGCCGTGTTCC
>CAYOHO010000485.1:0-1878 GCA_964403755.1 uncultured Oscillospiraceae bacterium | reverse complement strand
GACGCACCCCAAGGCGATGCTCGTCGACGAGCCGGCCGCCGGCCTCAACAATACCGAGATCCTCAAGGCGACCGCCCTCCTGAAGCTCGCCCGCAGCCGCGGCGTCGCCGTCGTGCTCATCGAGCACTCGATGGACATGGTCATGAACAACTGCGACGAGATCACCGTGCTCAACTTTGGCCGGGTCATCGCCGACGACGTCCCCGGAATCGTGTCCCGTGACCCGCAGGTCATCGAGGCCTATCTGGGAAAGAAGAGGAGATAACATGCTGGAGATTTCGAATCTGCATGCCTATTACGGGGCCATCGAAGGCCTGAAGGGGATCGACCTCAAGGTCGGCTCCAGCCAGATCGTCTGCCTGATCGGCAGCAACGGCGCCGGCAAGACCACGCTCCTGAAGTCCATTTCCAGCATGGTCAAGTGCACTGGCAGCATCAAGTACAACGGCGAAGAGATCATCGGCAAGTCGTCCCGCCAGATCGCCGCCCATGGCATCCTGCACGTACCCGAAGGCCGTCAGGTCTTCCCGGGCCTCACTGTGCGCGAGAACCTGGAGATCGGCACCGTCGCCTGGGGCGGCGTGTTCGGCAAGGGATCCTACAAGAGTGAGCTCGACATGGTCTATTCGCTTTTCCCGCGCCTCTCGGAGCGCCGCAGCCAGCTCTCCTGGAGCCTGTCCGGCGGCGAGCAGCAGATGCTCGCGATCGGCCGCGCCCTCATGGGCCGCCCGAAGCTGCTGATGCTCGACGAGCCATCAATGGGCCTGGCGCCGATCGTCGTTGACGAGCTGTTCCAGAAGATCGTCGAAATCAACAAGACCGGACTGCCGATCCTGCTGGTTGAGCAGAATGCCAACCTGGCACTCGAAGTATCGCACGACGCCTATGTCATCGAGCAGGGCCAGATCGTCACCAGCGGCCCGGCCGAGCAGCTTCACCATGATCCGGCCATCCTCAAGGCCTATCTGGGCAAGTTCGCCGCCGAGGTCCAGTAGGGAGACCATCGGCATCAGGGGAGGTGATGCGCCGCGTGACGCCACCCGGTCCGGATGGGACCGGTGCGGCAGGGTCCGTCGGCAGGCGGACCGGGAGCAGCCTTGTTGGGGCTGCCCGTGAAACCTGCTCAGCAAAAGGATCTTTTCTGATGAAACATGTTCAGCAAAAGGATCCTTTCTGATGAAACGTGTTCAGTAAATGAATCTGTATCTGTATCCTGATCAGCGTCGGTGCGCCGTATCAGAAGAACCAGCACAACAGCCGGAACCCGGCAGGCTTCGCCCCTCCGTGCAGGCCTGCCAGACAGCCAGGAACGACAGAATGACAACAGGTGAATCAATCACGCGCGTTTGTCCGGCACGGGAATGTGCCAGAAGACATGGAGGAACAACATGAAGAAACTCGTTTCCATCCTGCTCGCGACTGCCCTCGTATTCGCCCTCGCGGCGTGCGGCACAGCAGCCACGACCACTGCAGCGACCACCAAGGCCGCCGGAACCACCGCCGCCGGCACCACCGCTGCCACGACCGCTGCCGGAACCACGGCCGCCAAGAGCAAGTACGACTCCCTCAGCAAGATCTACATCGGCTGCATCCTGCCCCTGACCGGCTCCGGCGCGGCCACCGGCAAGTTCGTCCAGACCGCCTCCGACATGTGGGTCGAGAAGGTGAACGCCGCTGGCGGCATCCTCGGCAAGAAGGTCGAGATGGTCTACGAAGACACCCAGAGCACCGACCAGGGCGCGGCCAACGCCTTCCACAAGATCGGCGCCCGCGGCGACATCAGCGCCTCCATGGGCGGTCAGTACTCCAACCAGGGCCTTGCCGCCCTGCCGTTCGTCAAGCAGTACAAGATCCCGACGATCCACCACGGCTCCAGCG
>CAYOHO010000484.1:0-1879 GCA_964403755.1 uncultured Oscillospiraceae bacterium | reverse complement strand
GCTGAGCGTGCCCTTCGCCATCGCCGACGCGACAACGCTGACGGAAGCCGGATACGTCGGCGAGGACGTCGAGAACATCCTGCTCCGCCTGCTCCAGAACGCCGACGGAAACGTGGAGAGGGCGCAGTACGGCATCATCTACATCGACGAGATCGACAAGATCGCCCGCAAGAACGAGAACCCGTCCATCACCCGCGACGTCAGCGGGGAAGGCGTCCAGCAGGCCCTGCTGAAGATTCTCGAAGGCACCATTTCCAACGTGCCTCCGCAGGGCGGCCGCAAGCACCCGCACCAGGAGTTCATCCAGATCGACACCACCAACATCCTGTTCATCTGCGGTGGCGCCTTCGACGGGCTGGAAAAGCTCATCCAGAACCGGGTTGGCCAGAAGTCGATCGGCTTCGGCGCCCACATCGAAAGCCGGCGCGACCATCTGGCCGGCGAGCTGCTGCAGCAGACGATGCCGCAGGACCTGCTCAAGTTCGGCATGATCCCCGAGTTTGTCGGCCGTGTCCCCGTCATCGTGACACTCGAGGGCCTGACCCAGGACATGCTCATCCGTGTCCTGCAGGAGCCCAAGAACGCTCTGCTCAAGCAGTACAAGAAGCTGCTGAACTTCGACGGCGTTGAGCTGGTCTTTGAGCCGGAGGCGGTGGATGCCATCGCCAGGCTCGCCCTCGAGCGCAACACCGGCGCCCGTGGCCTGCGTGCAATTCTCGAGGAGATCATGCTCGACATCATGTACGAGGTCCCCTCGCGGCCGAACGTGGCCAAGTGCATCATCACGCGGGAAAGCGTCACCGAGAAGACGCCGCCGACCCTCGTCGAGAAGCCGGAAAAGATCGCCTGACCGCCTGGCCCCGGATCTGTCCGGATCGCCTGACCGCCAATGCCCATCCCTGTCGATTGAGGGCCCCCCAGCCGGGGGGCCCTTTTCTGTATGCTGATCCTGCGCCGCCAAGACGGCAGCCGGAATTGCAGGAGGGCAACACACGTGGCATGGATCGGGGAATCGGGTGCGCTGCTCGGTGGCCGCTATCGCCTGGAACGACCACTTGGCCGCGCCTGGCTGGCCATCCATGCCGCCACCGGCGGTCGCGTCGTCCTCAAGCCCCGTGCCGGATTCGAGGATCCACGGGCCGTCCGCCAGCTCATGCGCATGCGCCATCCAGCCCTGCCGCGCATCCTGGATGAAATCACGGCCGAAGATGCCGGCCCGGCCGACGATCGCGACCGCTCGTCCGCTGAACGTTCCTGCCCGGCCGATGAGCTTGCCGGTCTAGATGCCAAGAGCACCTGTCCAGCCGACGAACGTGCCGGCATAGCTGCCGAGCGTGGCAGCCCGGCCGCGACATGGCTTGTCTGCGAATATCTCGAGGGAACGCCCTTCAGCGAATGGCTGCAGAAGGCGGGCGGCCGCCTTACACCCGAGGAGGCGGTCCCGCTGCTGGCTGAAGCCGCCAGGGCGCTGGCCTTCCTACACGAACAGAACGAACCGCTGCTGCATCTGGACCTCAAGCCGGAACACTTCATCCGGCTTCCGGGTGGTCATGCCGGCCTCATCGACTTTGACTGCGCCCGCGTCCTGCCGCTCGAACCGTCCGCCCGTGCCTGCGTTCGCTGCACAGCCGGCTTTGCCGCCCCCGAGCTCATGGCCAACCAGCCCGAGCCTGCCAGCGACATCTATGCCTTTGGTGTCACCATGCTGGTGCTGCTGACCGGGCATCCGGTCGGCGAAAGCACCCTGCCGCCGCTCGAACCGCTCTGCCGCCACCTGCCGCCGGCGCTGACTGGCATCATTGCCGACTGCATCAATACCCTTCCGGAACGCCGCTTCGCCTCGGCCGCTGCCCTGGCCTGCGCCCTCGAACGGCTGGCG
>CAYOHO010000483.1:0-1884 GCA_964403755.1 uncultured Oscillospiraceae bacterium | reverse complement strand
TCGTGGAAACGGCAGTGAGTAAACACCGCCACCGAAAAGCAGCAGCCAAAACGTTGGCAGTAATTTTACCGAGACCCTACATAGACAGACAAATTCATTATGAACGACATTACAACAAGACAAAATAATTCAAACTTAATTGAACTTTTAAAAGCTCAAAGAATTGCTTACAGTCAATGCAAAAAGTTTCAAATCTTTGATGTTGTAAGTGTCATAATTGCTATATTATTTCCACTACTAACTCTTAAATATCCAAACTGTCAAAATGCAATCAATGCATTTGGAGTTTTGTGGACAGCATCATACTTACTTACCGAAGTATATAGAAAGAACAAAACCACACAAGGTGCAATTATTCAAGAACAATTTGATACTGAACTTTACAACATAAAATGGAATGAAGTTTTATGCAAAGACAAAGCAAGCATTGACACAATACAAGATTTGGCTTCAAAATATTCTAAAAATGATTTGCAAAATTGGTACTCAACAAAAATAGATAATACATTACCAAATGAAATTTCAATCTTATTATGCCAGCGAATTAATTTTTCTTGGGAAATCTCTCAAAGACAAAAATTTGTAACATTCTTATCTGTAATCGCAATTTTGTATTATGGAATTTACATAGTAATCGGGTTTAAAAATAATGTTGGTTTTTTTGACCTTTTGGTAATGCTTTCGCCATCAATATCATTTTTAGTTTACAGTGTTTTAAATGTAATTTCATTGAGAAGCCACGTTAAATCCAAAAATGAAACTTTGAAATTTATTGATAGAGAATTAGAAAACTTTAAACAAAGTAGAACTTCGTTACCAACAAGTGAAACTCTACGACAAATTCAGGATGTAATTTTTACAGAAAGAACTGTACCTGAAAAAGTACCAGACTGGTTTTATCGTCTAAACAAGTCCAAAAATGAAAACTTCATTGATAACCTTATAATTAAAATTCAAAACAATTTCTAAATATGTCAGTATTAACTCACTTGCAAGAAACAGTTACGGCTATTAAGATAGCAGACTGGGAAAGAACAGCAATAGACACTTCTATAAGTACGCTTTCAACAAAATTAGGCAACCACTTTAACAACCTTCATTCAAAGTTTGTATTTGGTTCTTATGATAGACGAACAATATTAAGAAGGAGTAAAGACGCTAATTCTGACGTGGATTATATGGTTGTTTTTAACGATGGAGCAGATTATAAACCACAAACGTTAATGACAAGACTAAAAACATTTGCTGAAAGCAATTACTCAAAAAATGAAATATACCAATCTTCACCGACTATCGTTTTGGAATTGGGATACATTAAGTTTGAACTAGCACCAGCCTATGTAAGTTGGGGTACATATTATATTCCAGCACCAGCATCTTCATATTCAGACTGGATTTCAACTAATCCAAGTGGAATGAAAACAGATTTAGAAAATAAGCATAAAGACAATAATTATGTAATTCGAGACTTAATTCAAATCTTAAAATATTGGAATGTAAATAACGGAAAGGTTTATAGCTCTTATGAATTAGAAAGATATATTCTTGATAAATCTTTTTGGTTTTGCACAAACTTGAAAGAATATTTTTATTCAGCAGTAGAAGGACTTTCAACTTGGAATTTGCCCGATTACAAAAAGACAAAAGTTGAAAATTTGAAAACGATAAGTGCAAACGCAAAAAAATACGAAGCAGACGGAATGCCTAATACAGCAGAAACTGAAATAAAAAAGGTAATCTAAATGAAAAAAACTACTGCCAACAAGGTATTGGCAAAATTGGGGCAGAAGTGCTAAATTTGAGCATTGGATTTCTAATGAACAGTAGTACTAAACTGAACATTTGTGCCTTGAATGCCCCAACTTCGCCAATACCCAACCGTTA
>CAYOHO010000482.1:0-1889 GCA_964403755.1 uncultured Oscillospiraceae bacterium | reverse complement strand
CCAACTACGTCATGCTCGAGCTTGGCCAGCCGATGCATGCCTTTGACCTGCGCGACCTCTCCGGCGCCCAGATCGTCGTTCGCCGCGCCCGGCCCGGCGAGCCCATGAAGACCCTGGACGGCGCCGAGCGAGCCCTAACCAAGGACATGCTGGTCATCGCCGACGCCGAGCGTCCGGTCGCCATTGCCGGCGTCATGGGCGCCGAGAACTCTGAGGTCAAGACCGACACCCGCACCATCCTGCTTGAGTCGGCCACCTTCCAGCCGACCAGCGTCCGCCGCACGGCCCAGCAGGTTGGCCTGCGCACCGAGGCGTCCTCGCGCTTCGAGAAAGGCCTCGACCCCAACCAGGTCATCCGCGCCCTCGACCGGGCGTGCGAGCTGATCGAGCTGCTTGGCTGCGGCAAGCCCTGCCCGGGCGTCATCGACGTCTTCCCGAATCCGCCGGCGCCGGTCGCCATTCCGTTCGAGCCGGAGAGAATCAATGCCCTGCTCGGCACCAGCATCGCCGCTGCAGAGATGGAAGCCATCCTGACCCGGCTCGGCATCGTCCTGGCCGGGGCGGATGGCCAGACGCTGGCGCAGATCCCCAGCTTCCGCCCGGACCTCGAGTGCATGGCCGACCTTGCCGAGGAAGTCGCCCGCTTCCATGGCTACAACACGATTACCCCGACGCTCCTTTCCGGCAAGGAAACGACGCTCGGCGGCCTGACCCCGGCCCAGTCGCTGCGCCGTCTGATGCAGGACGCACTCGAGCAGTATGGCTGCTACGAAGCCATGACCTACTCGTTCGAAAGCCCGCGCGAGCTGGACCGCATCCAGCTGCCTGCCGGTGATCCGCTGCGCCGGCAGGTTGTCATCCGCAATCCGCTGGGCGAGGACTTCGCCTGCATGCGCACCAGTCTGATGCCGAGCCTGCTCGAGAGCGTGGCCATCAACTACAGCCGTTCGAACCGTCTGGTCCAGCTGTATGAGCGCGCCTTCACGTATCACCCGAAGCAGCTGCCGCTCACGGAGCTTCCGGACGAGGTCGAGCATCTCGCCGCCGCTGCCTATGACCTCGACCATGACCAGAAGGACGGGCGCCTGTTCTTCGAGATGAAGGCCGCAGCCCTCGAGGTCTTCCGCCGCGCCGGACTTGCCGAGCCTCAGTTCGAGCGTCTGTCCGATGACCCGTCCCTGCATCCCGGCCGTTCGGCGCGGATTGTCCTGGAAGGGGAGACGGTCGGCCGGATCGGCACCCTGCATCCGGCCGTGGCGGAAGCCTTCGCTGTGCCGGACACGACGGTCTTCCTCGACCTGCTGGTCGCCCCCCTGCTTGCGAAGGCAACCCTCGGCCGCACCTGCCGCTCCCTTCCGCGCTTCCCGGCTGTCACCCGCGATCTGGCCTTCCTTCTGGATACCGCGGTACCGGTCGGCGATGTGCTGGTGCTGCTGCGCAGCCTTGGCGGCAGCCTGCTCGAGTCGGCCGAGATCTTCGACGTCTATCAGGGCCCGCAGGTCCAGCCCGGCATGAAGTCCGTGGCATTCAGCCTGGTCTTCCGTCGGCCGGACGGCACGCTGAAGGATGAGGACATCGCGCCTGCACTTCGCGACATGTTTGCCGGCGCCAGAGCCCGTTTCGGCGCCCAGCTGCGCGAGTGATGCCGTGTCGGATGCCGTGAATGCATGCATATGTTGATTTCTGGAATTGCGAAACGCAAAATCGCATAAATATGCATTGAATGTTTGCATTCAGGCAGGAAGTGTTATATAAAAGAGAACGTATCCAGACCAGTTCGCCGAAAGCGGCCATCCCCGGGCCGCAGCCCCGGCAGATTTACATGATTGGAGACTCTAGAGGGTGTTTGCAAAATGTAAAGAACTGACAAACTGACGGAAACATGCAAC
>CAYOHO010000481.1:0-1889 GCA_964403755.1 uncultured Oscillospiraceae bacterium | reverse complement strand
ATGTGGCCGCCGCTGCCGTACTGTCGGCTGATGCAGATGATGATTCTCCTGCCTGGTTTCCTGTCCATGCCTTTCCTCCTCTCCGCCGGCTGGCGGATCCGCGAGCGGTGCCTGCGTGACTGGTCTGATTCCATTATAGCATTGCCGGCGGAGCGTGTTCCGGAGAGCCGCCGGGCGGCGCCGCATCTGGCCTTCTGCGGACTATCTGACGAAGCTGCTCCAGATGAGCCAGATCACGACATAGGCTGTGCCGACGGCTGCCAGCGTGTAGGGCACGCTGATTTTCGAATAGGTGCTGTTCGCGACTTCGTAGCCGTTGCGGCGCAGGATGCCGATGGCCATGATGTTGGCTGAGGCGCCGATCGGCGTCAGATTGCCGCCCAGGGTAGCGCCGGCCAATAGGCCGAAATAGAACAGGTAGGGCGAAATGCCCATGAAGGATGCAATGCTGGAGACGACCGGCAGCATGGTGGCGACATAGGGAATGTTGTCGATGAAGGCCGAAAGCAGGACGGAGGCCCAGAGCAGGATGCTGTACATCAGGAACACCGAGCTGCCGCCAACCTTCACAAAGAGCTCGGCGATCGCATCGATGACGCCAGCCTGCCGGATGCCGGCGATGACAACGAAAAGCGAAGCCAGCAGGAGCAGCGTGAAGTAGTCCATCTGCAGGAATATGCGCTTGAACGCGGCCATCTGGCGTGAGCGGAGCGTCTCGTAGATGATGCCGACGACCATCAGCGACGTGCAGATGATGCCGTTTGTGGTATCGGGCTTGTTGGGAATGAAGGAGGCCAGGATCAGGAAAATGATCGTGCCAAGCAGGAGGAAGGTGGGGAAGTAGTCGTCAACCGGCGTGATCTTGTCGATGTCGACTTTCTGGTTCTGCTTGCGGAACATCAGGTACAGGACCAGGGTTGCCGCAGCCAGGCCCAGCTGCACGACCCAGAACATGCCCAAGCGGCCGTGCATGAAGAAGAAGTCGAGAAAGTCCATGCCGGCATAGCCGCCAAGCAGGATCGAGGTCGTGTCGCCGACCAGCGTGGCGGCGCCTTCGAGATTGGAGGCGATGGCAATGGCGATGACGCTGGGCACGGGCGAGATGTCGAGCTTTCTGGCGATCGTGATGGCGACCGGCGCAACCATGAGGACTGTGGCGACGTTGTCGACAAAGGCCGAGATGACGCCGGCGAAGATCGAGAGCGCGAGAATGGTCCAGCGGACATCCGGCATCTTCTGGATGATCAGGTCGGCAAGCCGGCTTGGCATATGCGACTCGATGAACAGGTCGACGACACCCATCGTGCCGGCGATCATCAGGATGACGTTCCAGTCGACCGACCCGGGGACATGCCCCAGCGGCAGGATGCCGAGAGCAACAAAGACCGCGGCGGATGCAAGGGCGACATAGGCTCGGTACTTGGGCAGGGCGATAAGCAGGGCATAGGTGATGAAGAAAATGACCAGGGCGGTAATCATGTGGGTCTCCTTGTGCTCGTGCGCATAGGCTTGCGGAGCGGCGCCAGGCGGCAGATGGAAAGGGACGGGTGTCGGTGTGATGGCAGCAAGTATCCGGGGGTCACGTCAGGCTGCAGAGGGGCGGGTGATAAAGCGTAACGCACGCGTCAGACCGGAGCTGGCTGTTTCCGCATACTCAAGCTATGCCGTTCTGCAGGAACGGATGCCATCACCCTGCTGATATATTATGCGTCGGCAGCGTGCAAATTCAAGTTGATTCTGCCAGACATGAGGAGTGGTTTTATGACGCTATACGATTTTACCGTCAATGATGGGCAGGGAAAGCCGGTTCCCCTTGCCAGTTTTCGCGGCCAGGTGCTGCTGGTGGTCAACACCGCCTCCAAGTGCGGCTTCACGCCCCAGCTGGGGCC
>CAYOHO010000480.1:0-1894 GCA_964403755.1 uncultured Oscillospiraceae bacterium | reverse complement strand
CCTGGCGCTGGGCGTCGCTGAAGTAGGCCGGCGTGGTAATGACGGCCTGGGTGACCGTTTCGCCGAGGTAGGCCTCGGCGTCAGCCTTCAGCTTCTGCAGGATCATCGCCGAGATTTCCTGCGGCGAGTAAGACTTGTCGTCGATCCTGACCTTGTAGTTGGATCCCATCTCGCGCTTGATTGACATGATGGTGCGGTCCGGGTTGGTGACGGCCTGACGCTTTGCGACCTGGCCAACCAGGCGCTCGCCGGTCTTGGAGAAGGCCACGACCGACGGGGTTGTGCGGTTGCCTTCCGCGTTCGGGATGACAACTGCCTCGCCGCCTTCCATGACGGCGACGCAGGAATTGGTAGTGCCGAGGTCGATTCCGATGACTCTTGCCATGTTGTATTTCCTCCAAAGGTTCTGATTTATCTTCTGATGTGATTAGGATTCCGTTTTATGCTGGCGGCGCTGGCCATTTTCAGTACGCGGCCTTCGCTATTTTCAGCTGGCGGCACTTACCATTTTCAGTTGGCGACCTTGACCATGCAGTGGCGGATGACGCGGTCTCCGCACATGTAGCCCTTCTGCAGGATCTCCACGACTGTCGAGGGGCCGGCCGACTCGTCCTCGACATGAAGCACGGCGTCTGCCACCTGCGGGTCAAAGGGCTGGCCGAGGCAGTCGATTTCGCGGATGCCCAGACGCTCGAGCGCTTCGGCGGCCTGCTTGAGGACCATGGAAACACCTTCGGCGATGCGTCTGGCGCCCTCGCCCTCGGCGGCATGGGCGGACTGTTCGGCACGGCCGAGGTTGTCGACCACCGGCAGCCATTCCCTGGCGACACTGGCGACCGAGTCCTGGTAGATGCCCTCGCGCTCCTTCTGGGTACGCTTGCGGAAATTGTCGTATTCAGCCATCAGGCGCAGGAAGCGGTCGGTCATGGTCCTGAGGTCGTCCTCTGCCTTGGCCAGGCGGGCTTCCAGGGCTGCGCGCTCGGGATCGGTCCCGGCGCTGTCGGCGCCTGCTGCGGCTGCAGCCGACTTGTCCGCATCCGTCTCAGCCCGGGCGGCTGCTTCCGCCTGAGACGCGGCCTGGACGTCGCAGGCTGCCTGTTCGTCGTTCGGGACCGGTTCGTGGCTCCGTCTCTTGTTCATTTGCGATTATCCTCCGTTTCGGCCCGGATGCCGGCGATCTTGCGCATCTCCTCGTCGAGGGCCATCTTGATATAGCTGATGTTGGAAATGACCTTGCCGTATGCCATGCGGCGGGGTCCGATCACGCCCATGTGACCGGCGACCGTGTCGCCGATGCGGTAGGACGTGGTCACAAAGCTGCAGTCGGACAGGCCGTCGAGCGCAATCTCCTGCCCGATCCGCACCATGTAGGCGGGACGGCGGTGGGTCGACAGGGCTGACACATCGGCCAGGCTGCCGGACTTCGGTTCGCCGTCGTCCACGGCATCCGACGCCGGCGCTTCACCGTCGTCGTGCAGCTCGTTCATGTAGCCGGCGATGATGCCGTCGCGGCTGAGGGCGTTGAAGTAGCCCTTCGCCTTGTTGATGTCCTGGAACTCGGGGTAGGACAGCATCTTGTGGGCGCCGTCCATGTAGACTTCCAGGTTGTCCGCCTGCTTGATGGCGATATAGGCTTCATAGAGCACCTGGTTGAGCAGGCTCTCCGGAATGGGCGTCTTGCGGGCCGCCGATGCGACCGTGACCAGGGTGATGTCATCGAGCTTCATGCCGGAAAGGCTTTCCTCGATGGCGCTGGCGACCTGCATCAGCTGGGTGCTGTCCAGCATCGAGGGGATGCGCACCAGCCGGTCCTTGACGACACCGGCCTCGAGCACAACCACCACGAGGGCACGGCCGGGCTCGATCATGAGCATCTTGATCTGCTTCAGCTGGC
>CAYOHO010000479.1:0-1894 GCA_964403755.1 uncultured Oscillospiraceae bacterium | reverse complement strand
AATTGTACAGACCGGCACGTATGCCGTCAAGAAGCTTGCGGGCATTACCGAGTTGGTGTGCAATTCCAATATTGATCATAGTTCCGTTGAAATCTATTGAAGCAGTCCTTATTCCCTCAAGTCCCCTGAGTTCGGTAAAGTCAATCCTTTCAAGTTTCTTTTTGGTAAAGAGCTCATAAGCTGTACGAACAGCAGCCTCAATCACGCCACCTGTCGCGCCGAAAATAACAGCAGCTCCGGTAGATTCTCCCAGAGGTGAGTCATAGTCTTCATCCTCAAGAGAATTGAAGTCAATATTGGCGGCTTTGATAAGACTTGCAAGTTCCCTTGTAGAAATTGAGAAGTCCACATCAGGATTACCATTTGTCTTAAACTCGTCTCTCTGACACTCGTATTTTTTAGCAAGGCAAGGCATCACAGATACTACAACCAGATCCTCTCTCTTTATACCTAAAAGCTGTGTATAGTAGTTCTTCGCAATTGAGCCGAACATCTGTTGAGGAGATCTTGCTGTAGAAGGTACATCAAGCATATCCTGGTAATTGTTCTCAAAGAAGTTGACCCATGCAGGGCAGCATGATGTCAGAATAGGGAGTTTGACATTCTTGTCACCTTCAAGGAATTTTGATATCCTGCCGAGCAGTTCGGTGCCCTCCTCCATTATTGTGAGGTCAGCAGCAAAATCTGTATCAAACACTTTGTCGAAGCCGAGAGTACGCAATGCCGCAACCATTTTACCTGTTACCAGAGTTCCGGGTTCCATACCGAACTCCTCACCAAGAGCTGCACGAACTGCAGGAGCAGTCTGTACTATAACTGTCTTTGTAGGATCAGACAAAGCTCTTATTACTTTTCCTGTATCATCAAATGGAGTAAGTGCACCTGTAGGACATACAGCAACACACTGTCCGCAGAATGTACATGGTGAATCTATAAGGTCCTGCTCGAAAGCCGGTGCAACAACAGACATGAATCCGCGGTTGATTGCACTAAGCGCTCCCACTGACTGTACTGTATTGCAGATAGTCTCGCAACGGCGGCACATTATACATTTGTCCATATCCCTCCTTAGAGCAGGAGAGACATCCTTTCTATAAGTTGAAACGGCAGCGTTCTCAACAGCGTGAATTTCTCTAATGCCAAGAGTCTGGGACAGACTTTGCAGGTCACATTGTCCTGAAGATGAGCACACGAGGCAATCTTTAGGGTGATCTGAAAGTATCAGTTCCAAAACTGTCTTTCTTGCATTGAGAACCCTGATTGTATGAGTTTTAACAACCATCCCATTGGTACATTCGGTAGAACATGAGGGAGCAAGATTTTTTCTTCCTTCAACCTCAACAACACAAACCCTGCAGCCTCCCGGACGGTTTTCAATCTTAAGGTGGTCCAGGTTAAGATAACATAGTGTCGGAATATGTATTCCGTTATCCTTTGCAGCCTTGTAGATAGTAGTGCCTTTTGCAACCTCTATCTCTTTCTTGTCTATAGTGATTTTGATTTTTTCCATAACAGAGAATACATTATTGAACATGAATTGCAGTAAACTTACACTTATCGTAGCATGCACCGCAACGGATACACTTGTCAGCGTCAATTACGTGAGGCTGGCGTTTCTCACCTGAAATCGCTCCTACAGGGCAAGATCTTGAACAAGCAGTACAGCCTGTACACTTATCTGTAAGAATAGTGTAAAGTTTAAGTGCCTTACACTGACCGGCAGGACATATTCTCTCGGTAACGTGAGCCTTATACTCATCATAGAAGTGTTCAATCGTAGAGAGAACAGGGTTTGGAGATGTCTGTCCGAGACCACAGAGAGCTGTATCTTTGATAACAGCACCGAGGTTTTTAAGATATTCTAGATCTTCGATAGTACCCTTACCGCTGCATA
>CAYOHO010000478.1:598-1916 GCA_964403755.1 uncultured Oscillospiraceae bacterium | reverse complement strand
TGTGGCGGTCTATCAAAAAGACGGCCCAGGAAATTTGCGCCGCATGTATATGGACAGAATATTTGAACCTGCTGAATTGACGAATCTACAAAATATGAATCTCAAAGATATCCCATCTTTAAAATGCCAGGGATGCGGAGAAATATTAGGCACTCCGTATATCTATCAAAAAGAAAAAAGGAAAGCTTTTAGAATTTATCAAGATGCTATCATTAAGAAAATAAAACCCCTAAAAACAAATAAATAATTAATAAAATTATGAATGAAGAAGAAATCAAGGAAACGGGCTGTTGTCCGCAATTTAATCCGGACAACTGGGATGATAAGAATTTTAAATGGGAAAACAAGCTTTTTATCAAAGACTCCATTCCGGAGTTCCTACACATCCCCCTGCCATATATGGTCGGAAAAGTAATGACCAGAATGTGCAAAAAAGCTGAAAATGCCAGTGCTATGCCAGAAACAAAAGATTTTTTATGTCTCGCTTATGACCCCAGCCCTTGGAAAGGCGAATTTTATATGGCTGTTACTAAGGAAGTTCCTGATGCTGAGAATGTGAAAATTTCGGGAGAGTTCATAACCAGAGTTTTTGACGGCCCATATAATGCCGTACCGAAATGGATCAAAATTATGGACACCCTCTTACAGGGGAAAGGGATAAAGGCCAAAAAATATTATTTCTACTACACTACTTGCCCCAAATGCGCTAAGGTCTATGGACATAACTTTGTAGTTGTCTTCGCAGAGATCTAATAATATAAGAAACAGGAAATGAAATAAAAACTATGCTTTTAGAGAGCATGGTTTTTTCGTAACAAAGACTAAATGAGCTGAAATTTAATTTGATAAAAACATAAAATAATTTTATAATATAAACGGTTTTCCAAAAACAGCCATTAAAGTTTTATATAAAATTTTAAACATCGTAAAAACAAAAAAAATATGCAACCAAAACACTATTTTCTACCCGCATTTATCATCTCTGCGGTTTTTATTTTGCCAGTTATCTGGCTATCGGGACTGAAAGATAATATGATTTTGGCTTTCATTTCTACAGATATCGTCTCTACGGATACAACTAGCATAACATACACCGCCCCCACCACCACAGTACCAACGACAACGCTTCCGACAAACACCACAACATACACAGCACCGACCACAACCACTGTTCCAACGACAACGACTTATCCAACCACCACAGTTCCGACGACTACCAGCACTACAACGACTGTTCCAACCACCACAGTGCCAACAACAACACTTCCGACAAACACTACAATATACGCAGTGCCAACCACAACCAGCACTACAACGA
>CAYOHO010000478.1:0-498 GCA_964403755.1 uncultured Oscillospiraceae bacterium | reverse complement strand
CTGTTCCAAAGACAACAACTTATCCAACCACGACCTTACCCATTGCCGACAACACAGTTGCTCCGACTACAACGGCTACTACCCCACCAACGACCGACACGACAGCCACAGTACCAACGACAACGCTTCCGACAAACACCACAACATACACAGCGCCAATCACGACCAACGCTACAACGACTGTTCCAAAGACAACAACTTATCCAACCACGACCTTACCCATTGCCGACAACACCAACATGATCAGAGCCACAGATGCTGAGCAAACACTGCAAATTGAATTCACAAATCTCATAAGCGCGCCCATAACACAAAATCAAAGAATTTGTGCCAAAACTAATCAAGCAGTGGAAAAAGTTGTATATAAGATTACAGGCATTCAAACTCAATATCTGACAGTAATAAAAGTTTCAGAAAGTGAATATTGCTCATATGTTAATACTAGTAATTTCGCTTCAGGAAATTACAAACTGTCAGCCATAGCCATTCAAGGCCCAC
>CAYOHO010000477.1:0-1918 GCA_964403755.1 uncultured Oscillospiraceae bacterium | reverse complement strand
TATGAGCGGCAGCCGCTGACGAATGCCACCGCACAGCTGCATGCTGCGCCGGGCCGCCGGCCTATTCCTCGTCCGCGAGCGAATCGTCGTCATCCGCGAAGGCCAGCGGCTCGCCGCTGGAATGCTGGATCAGGCGGCGCAGTTCGGCGACTTCGTGGTGGGTGAGATGGCGATACTGGCCATATGGCAGGCTGCCCAGGGTGATGTGCATGATGCGGATGCGGACCAGATGCATCACGCCGAAGCCGAGGGCTTTGCACATGCGCCGGATCTGGCGGTTCAGGCCCTGGGTGAGGGTGATGCGGAAGACCCGCGGCTTTTCCTGAACGACCTTCGCCGGCCGCGTCACCGTGCCGAGAATGGCCACGCCCTGCGCCATCTGGCGCAGGAAATCAGCCGTCAGCGGCTTGTCGACGGTGACCCGGTACTCCTTTTCGTGGCGGTTCTGCCCGCGCAGGATCTTGTTGACGATCGAACCGTCATTGGTGAGGAGGATGAGGCCCTCGGAGTCACGGTCCAGCCGCCCAACCGGGAAGATGCGCTGCGGGTAGCCGATGTAGTCGATGATGTTGTCGCCGCGGCGGCGGTCGGTGGTGCACGTGATGCCGATCGGCTTGTTCAGAACCAGGTAGACCGGCTCGTCGAGCGGTACCACCGGTTCGCCGTCCAGCGTAACGGTCTGGCCTGGCCCGACGCGCTGGCCGAGCGTGGCCGGCTGTCCGTCAACCTGGACGCGGCCGGAAGCGATGATGGCGTCGGCTTCGCGCCGGCTGCACTGGCCGGAATCGGCGATGTACTTGTTGAGCCGGACGGTCGGTTCGCCGTCCCGTTCTGGCCTGTCGGCTGGATTCATGGCTGTGTCTCCTCTGCAGTTCCTGTACCCACCATTGTATCAGGCGGAGCGGCGGCTGGCGAACGGAAAATCCGCTGCCAGGACGAATGGAAAGGGGACCCGCCGGCCGTCTCGCGGCTGGCCGGGTCCCCGTGCTGTCTGTTTTGGATTGGGCGAATGTCCCGGTCGTTCAGGATTCCGGAAATTCGCGTGTGGCCGGCACCAGGTGCAGGCTGCCGGACTTGTTGACGGTGATGATCGGCGTTTCGGAGCACTGGCTTTCCAGGGTGCCGATAAAGACGCTGTTGCCCGGCTCCGGCGGCATGCCGACCAGGACGTACTGGACATTGTGCTGCCGGATATACGCGGCAACGGTTTCCGCGGCACTGTCCGAGAAGTAGACAAGCATCTCAGCCTGCAGCTCCTTGGCTGTATTGAAGAGGTACTCGACTTCTTCGCTGGCCAGCCAGCGCTTCTCGCTGCGCGGACGGACGCAGATGACCTTGAGCTCAATGCCTTCCATGTGGGCCAGCTGCTTTCCTGCGTAGATCAGTCGATCGCAAGACTCCTGGTCTGTAACACAGACAAGAACCATTCGTAGCTCCTTTCATGTCTCTGACAGTTGTGCAGGACACACCCTGCCACCTCTATTCTAGACGGCAATTATGAATCAATTATGTCGGCAAGGCGACATTTGCATTTCGCACTCCGCCGACGGTTTCATATTCTTATTCAGGCAGCGGCCCGGGCTTCAGCCGGCGCAAAGTGAACGTGAAGGTGGTTCCCTGTCCGGGTGCGCTGGCGACGGATATGCGCTCGCCGGCCAGACTGAGGATCTCCCGCGCGATCGATAGCCCAAGCCCCGTGCCAGGCTGCTGATGCGCCTTGTCGGCCTTGTAGAACCGGTCAAAGACATGGTCGATGTCCTCCGGCGCGATGCCGCAGCCCGTGTCTCTCACGTGCACCAGTACCTGCTCGGTGGTCCAGTCACAGCCCATTGTGATCGAGCCGCCGCCTTCGGTGAACTTGAAGGCATTGTCGAGCAGGATCACGAGCACCTGCTCGATGCGGTCGGGGTCGGACACG
>CAYOHO010000476.1:0-1925 GCA_964403755.1 uncultured Oscillospiraceae bacterium | reverse complement strand
CTTTACGGCTACCAGGAGATTCGCGTGCCCACCTTTGAGCACACCGAACTGTTCCAGCGCGGCGTTGGTGACACCACAGACGTCGTCACCAAGGAAATGTACACGTTCACCGACAAGGGCGGCCGCAGCCTGTCGCTGCGCCCGGAGGGAACCGCCGGCGTCGTGCGGGCCTACATCGAGAACGGCATGGCCTCGCTGCCGTCGCCGCTGCGCCTGTTCTACAACATCACAGCCTTCCGCTACGAGAATGTGCAGAAGGGCCGCTACCGCGAATTCCACCAGTTCGGGGCTGAGGCCTTCGGCGCGGCCGGACCGGCCGTGGATGCCGAACTGATCCATATGCTGCAGCAGTACTTCTCCCGCCTCGGCCTGAAGAGCACCAGCCTGCACATCAACAGCATCGGCTGCCCGGTCTGCCGCGCCGCCTACAACGAGAAGCTGCGCGACTACCTGCGTCCGCATCTCGGCACGCTTTGCGAGACCTGCAACGTGCGCTTCGAGAAGAACCCTCTGCGCGTCATCGACTGCAAGGTCGAGCGCTGCAAGACGGTCACGAAGGATGCGCCGGCCCTGCTCGACAATCTGTGCCCGGACTGCCAGGCCCATTTTGACGGCCTGCAGCACCACCTCGCCCTGCTCGGCATCGAGCCGGTGATCGACCGCGGCATCGTCCGCGGCCTTGACTACTACACGCGCACCGTCTTCGAGTTTGTCTCGGAACATGTCGGCACCCAGGGAACGATCTGCGGTGGTGGCCGCTATGACGGCCTTGTCGAGTCGGTTGGCGGCCAGCCCACACCGGGTATCGGCTTCGCACTCGGCGTCGAGCGCCTGCTGATGGAGCTCGAGGCCCAGGGCCTCGGCCTGCCGCAGGCGCCTCTGCTGCCGCTCTACGTGGCGCCGATGGAGCCAGCCCGCGATGCAGCGGCTCTGCTCTGCGCCCGCCTGCGCGAGCGCGGCATCGCTGCGGCTACCGACCTGGTCGGACGCAGCCTCAAGGCGCAGCTCAAGTATGCCGCCAAGACGGCCAAGGCTGTGCTGGTCCTCGGCGAGACCGAGACCGAGACCGGACATGCCCGGATCCGCAGCCTGAGTGACGGCAGCGAGACGGAGGTCGATCTCAGCGACCTTGACGCCATGGCCGCCCTGCTGCGGCCGAACACCTGACTCCAGGCATAACGAAAAAACAGGGAGGCCAACCATATGGCAGAATCCATGTATGGCATGAAACGCACCGCGCGCTGCGCAGAGATCGGGACGGACATCGGCCGCGAAATGATCCTGATGGGCTGGTGCCACAAGCAGCGTGACCTCGGCGGACTCGTCTTCATCACCCTGCGCGACCGCAGCGGCGAGATCCAGCTCCTGATCGACGAGCAGTCGCCGGAAACGGCCCGCGCCGCTGCCGCCAGGGTGCGCAGCGAATATGTCGTCGCCGCCCGCGGCACCATCCAGCGCCGCGCCGCTCCCAACCCGAACATGAAGACCGGCGAGATCGAGCTCCATGTCACCGAGCTGCGCGTCCTTGCCGAGTCGCAGACGCCGCCGTTCTACATCGAGGAGGGCGTCAACGCCAACGAGTCGCTGCGCCTGAAGTACCGCTATCTCGACCTGCGCCGCCCCGACATGCAGCGCAACTTCTTCCTGCGCCACCGCATCGCCAAGGTCGCCCGCGACTATTTCGACCGAAACGGATTCCTCGACATCGAGACCCCGATGCTGACCAAGAGCACCCCGGAGGGTGCGCGGGACTTCCTGGTGCCCAGCCGGGTGGCCAAGGGCAGCTTCTATGCCCTGCCCCAGAGCCCCCAGATCTACAAGCAGCTCCTGATGGTGGGGGGCATCGACCGCTACTTCCAGATCGCCCGGTGCTTCCGCGACGAGGACCTGCGGGCCGACCGCCAGCCGGAATTCACCCAGGTGGA
>CAYOHO010000475.1:0-1927 GCA_964403755.1 uncultured Oscillospiraceae bacterium | reverse complement strand
CTCGTGAACACCAGCTGGCCGTACACCGCATGCTCGAGGTCCGACGCCATGAGCGATCCCGTTTTGCGGTAGGTCCGGCTGATCAGAAGGCCCCCCGCGAGCGTCAACCCCAACGCCCACCCGTTCGCAAACACCAGGTGCGCCAGGCAGAACACAGCGGCCCCCGCCAGCCAAGCGCCCCGTTCATCACGGAAAAGGCCCGCGTAGCGCGCATAAAAAAGACCGCGGTAAAGAATGCCCTGCGGATAGACCGAAAGCGCCGGATAAAAAAACATGATCAGCGCCCAGAGCGTCAAATCCCGTCGGGGCAGATCCAGAAACCGCTCCGGTGCCACCCACAGGATGCCGCCCGTCAGGACCGCCGCCGCGATCACCAGTCGCATCGCCAGATGCCACGCCTGAGCCCGGGTCAGAGAAAAACCGATCAGTTCCCGGACGCCCCAACCACGCCGCACCACCAAATAGCGCGCCGCGGGATAGGCCGCGAGCCAGAGCACCGGCAGCACGGGGACCTCGCATCCAGCGAGCCTGGCTCCCAGCAAAACCGCAGGCAGCGCCACGTACAAGCCGATGAACTCGAGCCACAAACGTACCATGCGGTACACGATACACCACACCCCGGATTCCGACAAGCGTCGGCGCGGTTCCGCAAAAAGTTTATTTCGATCCTTGACAATCGATACCGTCTTATCGATAATCGCGCACCGTTTTCAGGAACACCGGGTCAACACCCGGCGCCACACACGACAAAAAGGAGACACATGAAACAGAACACACCCGCCCCCGCGGCCGATACGCTGAAGCCGCTCGAAGACCTGATCAAGAAGGTCAAAGCCGCCCAGACGGTCTACGCCACCTACACGCAAGAGCAGGTCGACAAGATCTTCCGGGCCGCCGCCCTGGCCGCCAGCTGCGAGCGCATCCGCCTCGCGAAGATGGCCGTCGAGGAGACCGGCATGGGCATCGTCGAGGACAAGGTGATCAAGAACCACTTCGCCTCGGAGTACATCTACAACAAGTACAAGGACGAGAAGACCTGCGGCGAGCTGAGCTACGACGCCTCCTTCGGCCTGCGCCGCGTGGCCGAGCCGATCGGCATCATCGCGGGCATCGTGCCCACGACCAACCCGACCTCCACCGCGATCTTCAAGAGCCTCATCGCCCTCAAGACCCGCAACGGGATCATCTTCTCGCCCCACCCCCGCGCCAAAAAGAGCACGGCCGAGGCCGCCCGCGTGGTCGCCCAGGCCGCCGTCGCCGCCGGCGCGCCCGAAGGCATCATCGCCTGCATCGAGACGCCCACCGTCGAGATCTCCAACGCGCTCATGCGCCACCCCGACATCAGCCTGATCCTCGCCACCGGCGGCCCCGGCATGGTGAAGGCCGCCTACAGCTCCGGCAAGCCGGCCCTCGGCGTCGGCGCGGGCAACACCCCCGCCGTGATCGACGAGACCGCCGAGATCCGCATGGCGGTCAGCTCGATCCTGATGTCCAAGACCTTCGACAACGGCGTGATCTGCGCCTCCGAGCAGTCCGTGGTCGTGGTCGACGCGGTCTACGACGCCGTCAAGGCCGAGTTCACCGCCCGCGGCGCGCACCTCCTCACGCCCGCCCAGAAGAAGAAGGTCGGAGCCATCATCCTCAAGGACGGGCACATCAACGCCGACATCGTGGGCCAGCCCGCCGCCAAGATCGCCGCCATGGCCGGCGTCGAGCTGCCGGGCGACGTCAAGGTGCTCATCGGCGAGGCCGAAAAGATCGGCACGGACGAGCCCTTCGCCTTCGAGAAGCTCTCCCCGGTGCTCGCGCTCTACCGCGCCAAGGACTTCGACGACGCGGTCGCCAAAGCCAAGGCCCTGGTCGAGTTCGGCGGCATCGGCCACACCTCCGCCCTCTACACGGACATGCGCAACACCGACCGCGTCAA
>CAYOHO010000474.1:0-1929 GCA_964403755.1 uncultured Oscillospiraceae bacterium | reverse complement strand
GCCTGTTGTCAGGCTGGCCGTTCTGCTATGCATGAATCACGTCCGCTACGCGGTCGTTCAGGGCGATGGGTAATGGTTTGACTCAAGCTCACAGGCCTTGTCTATGTGCCTCATGTTCATCCTGGACGGCGAGAACCTGAGCCTGGAAGGATGAATATGAGGCGCCGCTGCCGGGAATCCGAGCCCAAAGGAACGCAACGGCTGCCACTTACGGCTTCAGCAGGATCTTGCACCCTTCCTTGGCCTCGGCCATGGCGAAGCCCTTCTGCCAGTCCTCGAGGGGCAGGACGGCGCTGATCAGGGGCTTGACGTTGACACGGCCGTACTGGACCAGGCGCAGGGCACGCTGCCAGGAGGTCTTTGTGGAGGTGAAGCCGTTGGTGATCGTGATCTCCTTCTTCAGGGCGAGATCATGGTCGAACGGGATGCTTTTGCCGTACAGGCCGACCTGGATGTAGCGGCCAGTCTTCTTGAGCACGCGCAGGCAGGTGTCGGCCGAGCGGGCGGCGCCGGAGCACTCGATGGCGACATCGAAGCCGCGGCCTTCGGTGAAGGCCCGGCAGCGCTCCTGGAAATCATCGCCATCGGCAAACAGGGTTTCAGCCGCGCCGAGCTGGCGGGCGGTCTCGAGGCGGACCGCATCAACCTGTGTGCCGGCGATGGCGCAGATGCCGCCGCTGGCTGCTGCGACCTGCATCGCCAGCAGACCGATGGCGCCCGGTCCGGCGATGTAGACATAGTCACCCGCCTTGACCTGGCCCTTCTCGACGATGCTGCGCACGACACAGGCAAGCGGTTCGCTGAGCGCCGCCTCCTCGAGCGAGATGTTCTCAGCCACCTTGAAAGCCCTTGCCGCAGGCACCGTGACATACTCGGCAAAGCCGCCGTTGATCAGGCAGCCCAGCGCCTTGCGCGTCTCGCAGAGGTGGAACAGGCCTTCGTGGCAGTACTGGCAGACGCCGCAGGACTGGACGGTCGTCATCGAGACGGCCTTGTCGCCGACGGCAAAGCCCGTCACGCCCTCGCCCATGTCGACCACGGTGCCGGCATACTCATGCCCCATCGCCACGGGCGGATCGGTCTCGAACTCGTCCTTCAGGATGTGCAGGTCGGTGCCGCAGATGCCGCAGGCATGGACCTTCACCTTGATCTCATCCGATCCCGGCATTGGCTCGGGCAGCTTGCCCAGCGCCACACTGTCCGGACCCTTGCGCATCTTGATCAGTGCTTTCATCAGATTTCCAGCCCCTTCGCCTTCAGGTCCTCGAGGATCTCGACGATGTTCTGTGTGCTTTCGGCAATCAGGACGCCGGCTTCGCGCAGCTTCGCTTCCTTGTTCTCGGCGCTGCCGGTGCCGTCGGCGGAGACAATCGCGCCGGCGTGGCCCATGCTGCGGCCCTTGGGGGCATTCTTGCCGGCGATCAGGGCGATGACCGGCTTGGTGACGTGCTCCTTGATGTACTCGGCCGCGAGCTCCTCTTCACTGCCGCCGATTTCGCCGATGATGACGATGGCGTGCGTGTCGGGGTCAGCCTCGAAGAACGGCAGCAGCTCGACGAACGGGGTGCCCGGGATCATGTCGCCGCCGTTGCCGACGCAGGTCGACTGGCCGATGCCCTTGCCGGTCATCATGAACACGGTCTCATAGCAGTTGGTGGCGCTGCGCGACATGACGCCGACATGGCCCTGCGAGAAGATGTGGTGGGCCATGAAGCCGGCCTTGGCCTTGCCGGGCGAGATGATGCCGAAGGAGTTGGGCCCGAACACGCGGCAGCCCTTCTTCTTGGCCAGGTGGTAGACCTGCAGCATGTCATGCACCGGCACGTGCTCGGCGATGGTCATGATCAGCGGCAGTCCGGCGTCCATGGCCTCCATGACGCTGGCGGCGGTGAACTTGGCCGGCACGAAGATGACGGTGGCGTTGGCGCC
>CAYOHO010000473.1:0-1932 GCA_964403755.1 uncultured Oscillospiraceae bacterium | reverse complement strand
ATCCTGCCGGACAAGTGCACACGCTGCGGCCAGTGCGTCCGCGCCTGCCCGCTGGAGGAGCCAGCTGTCCAGCAGAAGAAGAAGCGCCAGGTCCCGGACTACGACTACGGCCGCTGCATCCGCTGCTACTGCTGCCAGGAGGTTTGCCCGGCTGGCGCGATCACGGTCCGCCGTCCGCTGCTCGGCCGCCTGCTGCCCCACTAGGGCAGGATACCGGCCGGCCCGGGCCAGGCCGCAGCCGCTGGCTCAGGCTGGCTCACGGCAGGGCGGGACTGACGACAAATGCACTGCGGCGGCCGCCTGGCGGCCATCGCCGGCCATACCGTTCCATCTGCGGAAGGGGGAAACCGCCATGCTGCCTCGAGAGCTTCGGGAAGAACATGAGAAGCACCTGAGTCCCTTTGCCTGCCAGAGCGTCCAGTCCCGCGGCCGCCTCACACCCGAGGAGCCGTGCACCGTCCGCACCATCTTCGAGCGCGACGCCGGCCGCATCATCTACTCGATGGAGTTCCGCCGCCTGCGCCACAAGACCCAGGTGTTCTTCGACCCCCAGAACGACCACATCTGCACCCGCATGGAGCATGTCATCCAGGTCAACTACATCGCCAACACGATCGGGCGCGCCCTCAACCTGAATGGTGACCTCATCGAAGCGATCGCGCTCGGCCATGACCTTGGCCACGCGCCGTTCGGACACACCGGCGAGAAGCTGCTCAACCGCTGTCTCAGCAGCAGCGAGCCCGGACGCATCTTCCAGCATGAGCGTCATGGCCTGCGCGTGATCGACGAGCTGGCGGTGCGCCATGGCCGCACGGGACTCAATCTCTCGTTCGAGGTGCGCGACGGCATCTCCAGCCACTGCGGCGAGACCTATGGCGAGCATGTGCTGATCCCGGACCGCAGCAAGCCGACCGAAAGCATCACCAGCGCCCTGGCGGGCAGCTGCATGCCGGCCACGCTCGAGGCCTGCGTCGTGCGCATTGCCGACAAGATCGCCTATGTCGGCCGCGACATCGAGGATGCAGCCCGGGCCGGCATCATGGAGTTCGGCGATATCCCGCCCACGATCCAGACGGCGCTTGGCCGGACCAACGGCCAGATCATCAACACGCTGGTGACCGACATTGTCGAGCATAGCCACAATGAGGACGCGATCATCCTCAGCGACGAGCGCGGCCAGCTGATGCAGCAGCTGCTCCTGGCCAATGTCGAGCGCATCTACCGCTCCGAGAAGGTCCGCCGCTATGAGAAGATGGTGACCAATGTCCTCGAAGGCCTCTTCGAGGCGCTTCTGCTGGCGGCGCAGGACCGGGAGAAGCTGGCGGCCAGCAAGAACCGGGTCTACCAGGGCATGGCTGCCTTTATTGCGGAGCGCGGCTATCCGCCCACGGAGCCGCCGGCCCAGATTGTCACCGACTACATCGCCGGTATGACCGACACATACGCCACCCGCTGCTTCGAGAGCCTGTACTGGTTCTGACGCCGCCGCGGCCGGGCCGGATCCGGTGCAGAACCAGCCGGGCTGGCCGGCACCAGCAAGGAGGAATCCTACATGCAGCACCATTTCTTCGCCATGATCAGCCGCATGCGCTACATCAACCGCTGGGGACTCATGCGCAACACCTTCCCCGAGAACATCATGGAGCACTCGCTGCAGGTCGCCATGGTGGCGCACGCCCTCGCGGTGATTCGCAACCGGTATTACTGTGTCGACCGGCCCAGCGTGCGCCCGGAACAGGTGGCCCTGATCGCGATCTACCATGACGCCAGCGAAATCCTGACCGGAGACCTGCCGACGCCGGTCAAGTACAACAACCCCGAGATCCGCAACGCCTACCGCTCAGTGGAGTCGATGGCGACGGAGCGCCTGCTGAGCCTCCTGCCGGCCGGCATGGCCGAGGAGTACCGCCAGGTCCTGGCGCCGGACACCGG
>CAYOHO010000472.1:0-1942 GCA_964403755.1 uncultured Oscillospiraceae bacterium | reverse complement strand
CATGGCATCCGAAGGCATCGAGCGAATCATCGTATCCGAAGCGGGCCTTGACCACGTTGATGAAGAAGTAGCAGATCGGGCTGACCAGGAAGCCGATGATGATGGCTGCCCAGACCGGCACGTAGCCGGCGCCGGGCGTGATTGCCACCAGGCCGACCACCAGGCCGGTCGAGGCGCCGACCAGGGTGCACTTGCCGAACGCCAGCTGCTCGAGCAGAAGCCACGAAAGCATGGCGGATGCTGCAGCCGTGTTGGTCGTCATGAAGGCATGGATGGCCAGCGAATTGGCGGCACCGGCGCTGCCGGCGTTAAAGCCGAACCAGCCGAACCAGAGCAGGCCGGCGCCGAGGAAGATGAACGGCACGTTGTGTGGCCGGTGCTGCGCCTTGCCCATATTCTGGCGCTTGCCGATGACCAGCGACGCCACCAGGGCGCTGACGCCGGAGCTGATGTGGACCACATTGCCGCCGGCAAAGTCGAGGGCGCCAAGCTTCATCAGATAGCCGCCGCCCCAGACCATGTGGGCCAGCGGATAATACACGATCAGGGACCAGACAGCCGTGAAGATAAACAGCGCTGAGAACTTGACCCGTTCGGTGATGGCGCCGGTGATCAGGGCCGGCGTGATGATGGCAAACATCATCTGGAAGATCGCGAAACAGAGCGTCGTGGGTGCAAACACCGAGGCGTCGACCGTCTCCGTGTAGCGCAGTCCGAGCCAGCGCAGGTCGCCCAGCCAGAGGCCCTTGCCGCTGAAGGAAAGCGAGAAGCCGACCAGCACCCACATCACCGACGCCAGGCCCATGATGAAGGCCGATGACATCATCGTGTTGAGCGTGTTCTTGCGCCGGACCATCCCACCGTAGAAGAAGGCCAGGCCGGGGGTCATCAGCAGAACCATGGCAGATGACATCAGCATCCAGGATATGTCACCGGAATTGGTCGAGCCCATCAAACATGTTCCTCTTTCTTCATGCTTTGCCAGCGCGTGAAAGACACACGCGGCGAACCGTCATTTCTGACGGTATCGGTTGCGGTATGATTGCCGTTTCCCTTTCATGCGCATGAAAAAAGAGAGGCCATCTGTCGGATTCCCCGGTTGGGACCGACCATGACCTCTCTGCCATAACAGCTTTTGCTGGTGCAATATTAGCACATCAGACTTTCAGTTTTCAAGATGTGCAAGCGCACAGACTTGTGGAGCCGATCCTCCGGCTGCTTGTGCGGGATCGCGCCTCTGCCCTCGGAAAGTGACGCCCGGCGCCGCGCTGCTGTCCTCAATAGCGGTTGCTCCTGGCGGTCGTGACCATGGCCTTGATGTTTGCCTGCGGTGTGAACGGGGCCACCTCGCAGCCGGAGCCCAGGATGAAGCCGCCGTCGCGTCCCGCGGCGTCGATACAGGCCTGCGCCTCGGCAGCGATGCGTTCGGGCGTTCCATAGAGGAGCACGGAGGACGGGTCGAGATTGCCGATCAGGCAGACCCGGTCCCCGATCAGCTGATGGGCCTCACGGAGGCTGACCTTGTAGTCGATCTCGACCAGGTCGGCGCCGGTATCCGCCATGTCGGAGAGAACATGCGTCATGTTGCCGCAGATGTGCAGGAGCGAGGCGAACGGCCGGCCGGCGCCAAGGTTCTTCAGGGCATGGAAGACCTTGCGCTCGTAGGGCCAGGCCCAGGCCCGGTACATTGCCGGCGAGATCATGTCGTTCGAGGCCAGGGAGTCGCCGTTGACCACGATGTCGGCGCCGGCACCGATGCAGGCGGTGAGGAAAGCGATCAGTGCATCGCTGGTCAGCTCCATGAGGTGGCGCATCGCCCGGGCTTCCTCGCCGTCGGGATCGCCTTCGGCCATGGCCAGGTTCATGAGGAACGTCTCGGTTCCCATGATGTGTCCGGCCAGGGAGAACGGTCCGGTTCCCGGGCTGCGGATGGCTGCCTGAT
>CAYOHO010000471.1:0-1953 GCA_964403755.1 uncultured Oscillospiraceae bacterium | reverse complement strand
TACCGCATCGCCGCCTATGCGGCCGGGAAGGGCCTGACGCTCCAGGCCAGTGACAGCAGCGAAGCGGGCCGGCGGGCACTCGTCCGGACCGTGCAGGTCATTGAGCTGCCCGGACTCCATGAGGCCCTGCGTGCCTTCGAGCGCGACGCCATCGACCTGGTCAGCCTGCCGGCCGACACCTATCCCGGCTACGCCCTGCGCAACGGCCTGAAGCTGGAGCGCTTCGCCACCGGCCAATATGTCTTCCTGTCCTTCCGCACGGCCGACGGTGCACCGCTCGCCAACCAGGCGCGCCTGGCCTTCGTACAGGCGGCCAGCCGCTCGCCGGCGATCACGGCCGACCTGGAGACCCTGGGCGTCCAGCCCGCCGCCGTGCCGATCCATCCGGACAGCCCGCTCTGGCGCACCGCCGACTATACCGCAACCGGCTACCTGGCCCTCTACCAGCCGGCCAGGACAGAGCCGGCGGCTGCCGCCAGCCTCAAGTATCCCGCCACGCGCCAGCCGCTGGTCATCCTCGCCCTGCAGGACGATGTCCTTCGGACCGCGCTGGCAAGCCGCCTCCAGGGCGTGCTGGCCGGGCGCGGCGTGAACGCCGAGGTGCGGGTCCTGCCGGCCGATGCGTTCCAGGCCGCGCGAATTGCCGGACAATATGATATTCTGGTGGCGCAGGGCGTGACAGATGCCCTGTCCGACCCACGCTGGCTGATGGGTCAGTCGCCCGAACCGGTCATGCCCGGCTCGGAGCTGCTGCCCCGCACCGGCCTGACTGGCTACCCGGCCGCCAGCGCCGCCGTCGACCGGCTGTTTGCCGGCGGTTCCGCCGCCGCGGCTGCCCAAACCACCCTGCTTCCCGTGCTGGGCGAAGCCGTCCGGCTCGCCCCGTACACCGGCATCGGCTACCGCTACGCCGCCCTGGCCAGCGGGAGCCGCGTCCTCGGTCAGCCGCGGCCGCAGGCAAACGCAATTTATGAAGGAATCGAGGATCTATGGCTATGGTCTACCTGATCGTCATCCTGCTGCTCACGGCAGCGGACCAGGCAGTCAAATATCTCGTCAACACGATGGTTCCGCCCACGGAACAGATCGCGGTGATCGAGAACTTCTTCTACATCGTCAACCGGCGCAACAGCGGTGCCGCCTGGAGTTTCCTGGCCAATCAGAGCTGGGGAATCTATCTGCTCGCTGCCATCTCGTTCATGGCTTCCTGTGTCATGATCGTGATCCTGCTCCGCACGCGCGTCCGCTGGCTGAAGATCAGCCTGGCCGTGGTCGCCGGCGGCAGCCTCGGCAACTTCATCGACCGTGTCTCCCAGCTGTCGGTCACCGACTACCTGGACTTCCACTTCGGCAGCTATGTGTTCCCGACCTTCAACCTGGCGGACATGCTGGTGGTCTGCGGAACGATCCTGCTCTGCCTGGTGATCCTGCGCCATCCCGAGCTCCTGGACGGTCACAAGCCCACCCCCGCAGGCCATGAAGAAGGGCAGGGGGGCGCCTGATGATCCAGACGCTGACCATCGACCAGGCCAATGAGCGCATGGACCGCTACCTCGGCAGCCGGCTGCCGGAGCATTCCCGTTCCTATCTGCAGAAGCTGATTGCAGACGGGCGGGTTCAAATGGACCGGCAGCCTGTGCGGGCGTCGACCAAGACGCGCCTGGGGGCCGAGATTTCGATCGAGATTCCCGAGCCGGAGCCGTCCGTCCTCATTCCCGAAGCGATCCCGCTTGACATCCGCTACGAAGATGAATGGCTGCTCGTCGTCAACAAGCCCCAGGGCATGGTCGTCCATCCGGCTGCCGGGCATCACGACGGCACGCTGGTGCACGCGCTGCTCTCCTACTGCGAAGGCAGCCTATCCGACCTCAACGGCATCATCCGCCCCGGCATCGTCCACCGCATCGACAAGGACACCTCCGGCCTGCTGCTCGTCGTCAAGGACAACCGCGT
>CAYOHO010000470.1:0-1962 GCA_964403755.1 uncultured Oscillospiraceae bacterium | reverse complement strand
GGTCTGCTCTACTCCTATGAAGAAGTGACAGCCAACGAGAACAGCCCTGCTTAACGATATGCCGCTGATGATAAAGAGCCCTTCCTCCGACTCGATTTGGCACATATATTTCTCGAAAATCACTTGCTATATGGTGCCTTTAGAGTGATGTATGTACATACCAAAACGATAGGAGGTTTTGAAAATGGAAAACAACTACAACGTAACCGGACCCGACCGCAAGCGACTAGTACAGGCCATTGCGCGAATTCTCGAAAGCGACGCTAAGTACCTCGGCGTTCCATCCTGCGCTTATCAGGTGGACAAATTCACCATCAGCAAGGACGGCATCCTTTCCTTCGACGACCAGACTAAAAGCGACGAGGCTGAGCAGCTTATCGAGCGCCTTTGCGAGATGGGCTTTGAGGCTGAGATCGAGGAAAGCACAGATGGGCTTTGTATCGAACTTCCGCTGAAAGACACCACCGATGCGACGATTGACAACCTGCGCAGGATGGTGGACAGCAAAGCGACGCTCATTAAAAAAGCACTCGGTGCTGATAGCTTGGAAATTGAGGTCACCGAGGAGCGTATCCGCTTCCCTTGGTTCGATCGCATTCCGGAGCCTGAGGTCATCAGTGCAGCTTCTCATTTCCTTGGGCATCTGCTTAATGCAGCGAAGAGCCATAAGCGTGTGACTGCAAAGGAAAAAGAAACGGACAATGAGAAGTACGCCTTCCGCTGCTTCCTCCTTAGGCTCGGCTTCATTGGCGATGAATTCAAGGAAACGCGCCGGACGCTTCTTCGGAACCTGACCGGTAGCGCCGCATTTCGAACGGGAGCCAAGAAAGGCTTCAGCGCAGAGGACCTGGACGCCGCTACCGACGACCCCGCTGTAGTAGAAGCGGTAAATGCCCTGCTGAATGGAAAGGAGGCAACTGATGATGAGATTTCCGAATAAAGAAGTAGTTGAGCGCATCCGCCGTCAATTTCCGGTCGGTTGCCGCGTGGAGCTTCTTCGCATGGATGATGTGCAGGCTCCGCCCATCGGCACCAAAGGCACCGTAACCGGTGTGGATGACACAGCAAGCATCATGGTTAACTGGGACAACGGCAGCGGACTGAACGTGGTCTATGGCGAGGACCTTTGCCGGAGGTGCGACGATGACCGATAAGGTGAGAAAGCAGATCCTGGCCATACGCGAAACCGGCCTAACGAATATGTTTGATGTAGTAGCGGTGCAGCGTATCGCAAACGACATGGGTTTTTATGAGCTGGTCGTGTACCTCGAAGAAAACCGCAAGGAATATACCCACTTCATCCTGACAGGCGAGGCGTAAAACACATCCCTTTCATCACGATATTTGGTGCATTTATATCTCTGAATTGACTTGCTATTGTGTGCTTTCAGAGCGAATATACACATACAAAAACGAAGGGAGTGCACACCATGTGGAAAGAAGGAAGCCTTAAGATTCACAACAGCATTTTTCATTACTGGATGAAGGTTTACGAGGAAGGTTCCCAGTTTGGAATCGACGGTGGCAGGATCAGCAAGCTAATGCTCAAGCGTGATGGCAAGGTCGTATGCAATTACGACAGGGGCTGGGACATAGAGCCCGCCGACCCAGACACGCAGCTTGCCCTTGAACTCCTGCTGCATAAGGAAAAAAGCTAACACAAACAAACTACAGCTTCTTGGGACATGAGCCAACCGGCTCTGTTCCTCGTTATGCAGCCATGATGGGCTGTATTTTTTATGCCCTGCGAAAGGAGGCGACGGCGTATCAGAAAATTGAAGAAATACTCTCCCACCCGATTTAAAGCATCGGATTCAATCTATGACAAGGCTCTGGCCGATTACGCCGTATCCTTCATTGAGGCGCTCTCCCACACCAAGGGCACCTGGGCCGGTAAGCCTTTTGAGCTGATTGACTGGCAGGAGCAGATCATTCGGGATATCTTCGGCACCACCAAGCCCA
>CAYOHO010000469.1:0-1981 GCA_964403755.1 uncultured Oscillospiraceae bacterium | reverse complement strand
TGCAGCAAACGCTGAAAACAATTTTGACATGAACGTTGACAAGCTATATGTTTCTGAAGTGTACGCTCATCAGGGCCCTACAATGAAAAGATGGAGAGCCGGCGCACAGGGAAGAGCATCAGTTATTTTAAAGAGAAGCAGTCACGTAGGCGTTACACTAAAAGAAAGATAAAATATTCAGAACAGGAGGTTCGTTGAATGGGTCAGAAAGTAAGCCCTCATGGATTGAGAGTGGGCATTATAAAGGACTGGGATTCTAAATGGTACGCCAACAAGAACAGCTTCGCTGATCACCTTGTGGAGGACCATAAAGTCAGAGAATTCGTCAAAAAGAAAGTATATGTGGCAGGCGTATCCAGAGTCGTCATCGAACGATCGTCTGACAAGCAGATAAAGGTTGTGATCCTGACCGCTAAGCCGGGAATGGTCATCGGAAGATCCGGAGACGGCATCGATATGCTGAAGAAGGAAATCGAAAAGATGACCAGCAAGGAAGTCACCATCAGCATCGTTGAAATCAAGAGAATCGAGCTGGATGCACAGCTGACCGCTGAAAGCATCGCTCAGGCCCTGGAGAGACGTGTGTCCTTCCGAAGAGCCATGAAGCAGGCCATCGGCCGAACCATGAAAGCCAATGCCAAAGGGATTAAAGTCCTGGTATCCGGCCGACTGGGCGGAGCCGAAATAGCCAGAAATGAAAAGTACAGCGAAGGAAACGTTCCTCTGCATACTTTGAGAGCCAACATCGACTACGGATTCGCAGAAGCAGACACCACCTACGGAAAGATCGGCGTAAAAGTCTGGATCAACCACGGAGAAGTTCTGGACAAGGGTCTGATGAGCGCGGTACCGGAAGAAAAGCCGGCTGACCGACGTGGTGGCGACCGAGACCGAAGACCGAGAAGGGACAACGACCGACCCAGAAGAGACAACGATCGTCCCAGAAGAGATTCCAGGGATGCCAGGGCGGAACTGAAGCCGTCGGTCAATCCCCGAGTCCGAAAGGCACCCAAGCCGGAAGCAGCAGCTCCCGTCGTGGAAGCCCAGGTGGAAGCAACAGCAGATAACGCAGAAGCGACAGAAGAATAGTAGTTGAGAAAGGAGGAGTGTAGCGATGTTAATGCCAAAGCGCGTTAAACGCAGAAGAGTCCACAGAGGAAGAATGAAGGGCGTTGCAACCAAGGGCAACACCATTACATACGGAACTTACGGACTTGTTACAGAAGAATGTGGCTGGATCACTTCAAATCAGATCGAAGCGGCTCGTATCGCCATGACCAGATCGATCAAACGAGGTGGTAAAGTATATATCAAGATATTCCCCCATAAGCCGGTTACCAAAAAACCCGCTGAAGTACGAATGGGTTCCGGTAAAGGTGCTCCTGAGTACTGGGTAGCAGTAGTTAAACCCGGTCGGGTCATGTTTGAAATCGAAGGAGTTACCGAGGCTCAGGCCAGAGAGGCCATGAGGCTTGCCTCCCACAAACTGCCCGTACGATGCAAATTTGCCATCAAGGAAAATAGTGTAGCAGAGGGTGGTGAAGTATAATGGAATTAAAGAAAATGAGAGATATGAGCGAGCTCGAACTGAATGTTGAGCTGAAGAAAATGAAACAGGAGCTTTTCAACCTGAGATTCCAGCATGTTACTGGCCAGTTGGAGAACCCCATTAAGATGAGAGATGCTAAAAAGCAGATCGCACGGGTAAAGACCATTATCAGAGAAAAAGAACTGAAGAAGGTTCAAGGTTAATCGAAAGGAGGATGTGCTATGACAGTTGAAAGAAACAGAAGAAAGACCAGAGTTGGCATGGTTGTCAGCGATAAAATGGACAAGACAGCCGTAGTTGCAGTTGAAGACTTCGTAAGACATTCCCTTTATGGAAAAGCCGTAAAGAGAACCAAGAAGTTCAAGATTCATGACGAAAACAATGAGTGCAACATCGGAGATAAAGTTAGAATTATGGAAACAAGACCTCTTT
>CAYOHO010000468.1:0-1982 GCA_964403755.1 uncultured Oscillospiraceae bacterium | reverse complement strand
CATCAGGCCGGACGCCCGGTAGATGAGGCTGTAGCCGAGGGCGATCAGGCCGTAGACTGAGCCGATGATCAGGCCTGTGACCAGCAGCATTGAAAATTGGGTCATGATATTCCCCCCATTCTGACAAATTGCGCCTGAAACAATTAGGCTCCGAAAAAGGCGGGCAAAACTGAACCGTGTTTTGCCCGCCCCTCTTCAAGATGCTTAGGTATAAGGCGATGTCAGCGAAGCTTGAAACGGTCTCATGGATCAGTGGTGGCGGAGCCGATTACTTGGCGCTGCCGGTGTCCTTCTTGTACTTTTCGTAGCCGCCGTCCTTCAGCCACTGGTCGATCGGGATGTCCTTGCCGTCGATCAGGACGAATTCCTTGAAGGCGCTGTAGCCTTCGCGGTCACCCTTGGTGAAGTCGAGCGTGCCGCCGAGGCCGTCGATCTTGACCTTGGCCATGGCGAGGCGCAGCGACTCGTCGTCGTTCTTGCCCGCGATCTTGGCAGCTTCCCACATGGCCATCATTGTGTCGTAACCACGGTAGGCGGATTCATGACGCGGCATTTCCTTGTACTCGTCCTTGTAGAGCTGGAGGAAGGCCTTCATGTTGGGGATGTTGCAGTCTTCGATGGCGGCATAGGTGACGTACGGATAGGCGTAGTAGATGTAGTTGGAGTTCTTGGCGCCCGCGGTCTGCTGGTAGATCGGCGAGAAGGTTTCCTTGCAGGCGATCATGCCAGTGTAGCCCATGTTGCGGAGCTGCTTGACGAAGGGTCCGAAGGTGGAGCCGATCAGGGACATGAAGATGGTGTCGGGCTTGGCCGCGAGCATCTTGGTGATCTGGCCGCTGAAGTCGGTGTCGGTCTGGTCGCACTGCTCACGGGCCACGACCTTGACGCCCTTTTCCTCACAGGACTTGACGAAGGCATCGGCGGTGGACTTGCCGGTATCATCGGTGCCGTTGATGACGGCGACGCTGGTGTAGCCGATCTTCTTCAGAAGGTCGACGTCCTGCGGGACGATGCGGTTGTTGTTGGCGGAGGCACGGAAGGTCCAGATGCGGCTGGCATCGGCCATCCAGGTGGCAGAGGTGCCGAGGCCGAAGTTGAAGACCTTGGCGTCGTTGATGTAGGGGATGGCGGCGGAGACGTCGTTCGAGTTGACGGAGCCGATGATCGCGTCGACGTTGTCGCTGGCGAGCATCTTCTGGACAACCTTCACGGCTTCTTCCGGCTTGCCGGTGGTGTCATAGTGCTTGGCGGAGACGGTGGCGCCATTGAAGCCGCCGGCCTTGTTGATCTGCTTGATGGCGAGTTCGATGCCGCGCTTGGCGTCATCGCCTGCGACCTGGTTGCTGCCCGTAAGCTGCAGGTAGGTGCCGATGAGGAAGGTCTTGCCACTGGCAGAACCGGTGGTGCCGGCTGTCGTGGTGCCGCCGGCCGTCGTGGCGGCAGCGGAGGTTGCCTTGGTGGTGGCGGCAGTGGTCGCGGCCGTGGTGGTGGCAGTACCACAGGCGGTCATCGCCAGGACCATCGCGAGAACAAGGGACAAGACGAGGATTTTCTTGGTCATAATCTTCTCCTTTTTGACTGCGTTGTTGGTTTGCGACGGATCAGATTCGGGCTCGAAACAGTGTATCCCTCTTTGCACGAACTTCAGGGCCTCGATGCGGAAAACCGGGCAAAATTTTGATTCGCAAAGTATTTCGGACGGACCCTAGGGATTATCCACAATTTCCATCTAAGGTTAACACTTGAATTTGGAGATGTCAACGATAAAGCGAACCTGTAACATAGCATATCGTCGGCGCCGGACACCTGTCAAGGCTGTTCTCAAGATGTTCCTGGCGGGTCTTCCGGCGGCTTTCGGCGGCCTTGTCCGGCCTCCGGCGGCTTCTGGCGGCGCCTGCCGGATCAGGCGGCCGTGCCGGACAGGCTTGGATGCTGAATCTGTCTGCCCTCAGATCGGACTGCAAATTGTCGCTTCCGCCCTG
>CAYOHO010000467.1:0-1984 GCA_964403755.1 uncultured Oscillospiraceae bacterium | reverse complement strand
CGTAGACACCCTCGCGGCGGCCATGATCGCCGAAGTACATGCCGCCGGTCAGTTCGCGCACGATGATCATGTCGATGCCCCTGGCCGCGATGGTGGGGTGGAGCGGGCAGGCGTCAGCGAGGGCCGGATGGAGCACGGCGGGACGGAGATTGGCAAAGAGGCCGAGTCCGGCGCGCATGCCGAGCAGGGCGCGCTCGGGGCGCTGGTCACCGGGCAGCGTGTCCCACTGCGGGCCGCCGACGGCGCCCAGGAGCACCGCGTCACTTTTGCGGCTGGCGATCACCGTGGCCGGCGGCAGGGGCTCGCCGGTGGCGTCGATGGCAATGCCGCCGGCGAGGAGCTCGTCAAACTGGAAGTCGTGGCCGAAGCGGCTGGCGATCTTCTCAAGGACCGTGCGGGTCGCGTTGGTGACTTCGGGGCCGATGCCGTCACCGGGAATGACTGCGATATGAAAGCGTGTCATGTGCTTCTCCTTGCCGGGGCGCTTGGGTGCGGCGGCGGTCTGCGCTGGGTGCGACACCGCTTTCACGACGCCGCTGGCGCGGCGCGTTGCCGCGGTGCGCGGACTCAGGCCTTCCTCTTGGTGGCGATGTAGCCGACCAGGCCGTCGGCGGCGATGATCTTGCGGATGAACTCGGGGAACGGCTGGGCGCTGAACGACTGGCCGGTGGTCAGGTCGCGGATCAGGCCGGAGTCGAAGTCGACCTCGACCGCGTCGCCGTCGTTGATCGCGGCAGCGGCTTCGGGGCTTTCGAGGATCGGCAGGCCCATGTTGATGGCGTTGCGGTAGAAGATGCGGGCGAAGCTGGGGGCGATGACGCAGCTGATGCCGGCGGCCTTGATGGCGACGGGCGCATGCTCACGCGAGGAGCCGCAGCCGAAGTTGGGGCCGGCGACGATGATGTCGCCCTTCTGCACGCGCTGGATGAAGGTCTTGTCGAGGTCCTCCATGCAGTGGCAGGCCAGCTCGTCCGGGTTGGACGTGTTGAGGTAGCGCGCCGGGATGATGACATCGGTGTCGACGTTGGCGCCGTACTTGAAGACTTTACCCTTGGCATTCATGTGGATGATCTCCTTTCAGGCCAGTTCAGCCGGCGAGGCGACACGGCCCAGCACGGCGGAGGCGACGGCAACCGGCACGCCGGCGAGGTAGACTTCGGACTTGGGGTGGCCCATGCGGCCGACGAAGTTGCGGTTGGTGGTGGCGACGCAGCGCTCGCCGGCGGCGAGGATGCCCATGTGGCCGCCGAGGCAGGGGCCGCAGGTGGGTGCGCTGACGACGGCGCCGGCATCGACGAAGATCTCGAACAGGCCTTCGCGCAGGCACTGGCGGTAGACGCGCTGCGAGCCGGGGATGATGATCAGGCGCAGGCCCTTGGCGACCGAGCGGCCCTTGAGGTACTCAGCGGCGACGCGCATGTCCTCGATGCGGCCATTGGTGCAGGAGCCAATCACGACCTGGTCGACCGGCACATCGCCGATCTGGTCGAAGGTGCGCGCGTTCTCCGGCAGGTGCGGGAAGGCGACTGTGAGCGGAACCTGGGCGAGGTCGATCTCGAAGGTGCGGACGTACTCGGCGTCGGCATCGGCGGCGAGGGCTTCGATGCCCTGGGCGGCGACGCGGTCGGGCGCGAAGGTCTTGAGGTAGGCGATGGTCTGCTCGTCGACCGGGAAGATGCCGTTCTTGCCGCCGGCCTCGATCGCCATGTTGCAGATGGTCAGGCGGTCGGCCATGCTGAGGCTGGCGACGCCGGGGCCGGTGAACTCCATCGACTCGTAGAGGGCGCCGTCGACGCCGATCATCCCGATGATGTGCAGGATCAGGTCCTTGCCGCTGACGGGCTTCTTCAGGGCGCCGGTCAGGTTGAAGCGCAGGGCGGTCGGGACCTTGAACCAGGTCTCGCCGGTGGCCATGGCGCAGGCCAGGTCGGTGCTGCCGACGCCGGTGGCGAAGGCGCCGAGGGCGCCATAGGTGCAGGTGTGC
>CAYOHO010000466.1:0-2001 GCA_964403755.1 uncultured Oscillospiraceae bacterium | reverse complement strand
AGCAGACGGTGAAGGTGAAGAAGGCGTTGAGGCCCATGCCCGGTGCGGTGGCATAGGGCACGTTGGCAACCAGGCCCATGATGACCGTGCCGATGAAGGCGGCAAGGGCCGTCGCAACGAAGACGCCGTTCTTGTCCATGCCAGTCAGTCCGAGGATGCTGGGGTTGACGAAGATGATGTACGCCATGGTGAAGAAGGTTGTCAGGCCGGCAATGATTTCGGTCCTGACATTCGTGCCCTTGGCACTCAGTCCGAAGAATTTTTCCATCTTTCTCTCTCCTGTCAGCGCTTGATGTGGTGGGTTCATGCTTCTGGTCTGTGTTGAAGGACCTACCTTTCAAGTGTACCAAGAGATGCGGGAATTTCAATTGCCTTTCCGTGCAGAACGTTCTGGCGGATCTGCTACTGAATGGCCTTGCGCGCCTTCACGGCATGGAAGTCGTAGCCGGGGACGAAGCTGGCGACCGATTTCAGCTGCGTGTCGGCCGGAACGGATGCGGGGATATCCATGAGCGTGCGGAACTGCTCCAGTGTCATCCCGGTGTAGATGGCACCCTCGGCGACGGTCATCGATCCGCGCAGGTCATCCACGCGGATGCGCTCGCCGCCCTGGGCGACGCTTTCGATCGACGGGAGCGAGACCCTGTAGAGGCCGGCCGCGTCGAGGATGGCCAGGCTGCCGAAGAAGACAGCGACCGACAGGGCGATCGCGGCCAGCGGCTTCAGCATGCGGCGGCCGGCCTTGGCGGCGATCATCCGGCCGCTGCCGGGGCAGACGTCGACGCAGCGCATGCAGGAGATGCACTCGCCCGAACGGACGGTCTCGAGATGCTGGACATCGATGTCCATCGGGCACTGGCGCGAGCATTCGCCGCAGCCGATGCAAGTCTTCGGATCGCGCTCGATCCGGAGCGGGCTGATCTTGCCGACCAGAGCATAGAGGGCGCCGGCCGGGCAGAGGTACTTGCAGAAGAAGCGGCTGATGAACAGCGAGGCGAGGACGATCAGCAGCAGGACAGCGGCGCCGATCGTATACTCGGCCAGCATCTCGGCGGGGTTGTAGATGTGGGCCAGTGCCGCCCAGGGATCGAAGGGCGACAGCCAGAGCGTGGCGGTGACCCAGGCCATGACGGCCGAGAGGGCGAGGATGACGTACTTCAGCCAGCGCAGGGGGCGATCCGCCTTCGTGGGGATCCGCTGCTTCGGGAACGGCAGCGTGATCAGCTCCTGGAGGGCGCCGAAGGGGCATACATTGCCGCAGAAGCTGCGCTTGAAGATGGCCGCGAAGACGGCGGTGAGGAAGAAGAGGACCATGGTGCCGGAGAAGATCTTGGAAATGTTCGCCCGCGCCGACAGCCAGGCCCAGAGGTTCTCCACGCCGCCGTAGGGGCAGATGGCGTGGACAGACGGGTAGATGACACCGCCGGTCGAGTGCAGGTAGTTGAGCACCAGCGAGCCGACCAGGATGATGCCGAGGATGCTCCAGCGCACCAGGCTGGCGCGCCGGCGCCGTGTCTTCTTCAGTGTCTTCTCCAGGTTCGCTTCCAGCCGTGTCTCCATCGTGTCTGTCCGCCTTTCGATTCGCCGCATGCCTGAAGGGACCGTTGACGCAGCGCCGATCAGACGGCGGTTTCCAGGCGGGCCCTGGTCAATATCCTGCCATGAAATTGTGATGGATTTGTGGGCGGGGCGGCGCCTGAAGCTGGCGGCAGCCCAGGTTGCGCAACATTTTGCCAAACGGCCGGGCTTGTGCTGCACAGAAAGACGCCCCGGCGGCCGGGAAGGCTGCCGGGGCGTCTGGGCATCGTCTGCTGCGCTGCTGCGGGCGATCGGTTCTCAGGATGTGTACATCCTGCCGTCGACGATATGGACCACGCGCTGGGCTGCCTTGGCGACGTCCAGTTCATGGGTGATCATGACGATCGTGTTCCCCATGTCGTTCAGCCGTCGGAACAGCTTCAGCACTTCCTCGCCGGTTGCGGTGTCGAGCGCACCTGTCGG
>CAYOHO010000465.1:0-2007 GCA_964403755.1 uncultured Oscillospiraceae bacterium | reverse complement strand
CTCCAACAGCGTCCAGGAAGCGACCGACCTTGCCGCCGTCGCCCACCTCGCCGCCATCAAGGGCCGCGTCCCCTTCCTGCACTTCTTCGACGGCTTCCGGACCTCCCATGAAATCCAGAAGGTCGAAGTCCAGGACTACGCCGACCTCGCCAAGCTCGTCGACATGGACGCCGTCCAGGCCTTCCGCGATCGCGGCCTGTCGCCGAACAAGCCGGTCCTGCGCGGCACCGCCCAGAACCCGGACGTCTTCTTCCAGGCCCGTGAAGCCTGCAACCCGTACTACAACGCACTGCCGGCAGTCGTCGAGCACTACATGGGCGAGATCAACAAGCTGACCGGCCGCAACTACAAGCTGTTCAACTACTACGGCGCCCCGGATGCCGAGCGCGTCATCGTCTGCATGGGCTCCGCCTGTGAAGCGATCGAGGAGACCATCGACCTGCTGCAGTCCCGCGGCGAAAAGGTCGGCATGCTCAAGGTCCACCTGTTCCGCCCGTTCTCGGTCGAGCGCATGCTCGCCGCCATCCCCGCTACCGTCAAGGCCATCGCGGTCCTCGACCGCACCAAGGAGCCGGGCGCCCAGGGCGAGCCGCTGTACCTCGATGTCAAGGCTGCCTATGCCGGCGTCTGCAACGCGCCCGCCATCGTTGGCGGCCGCTATGGCCTCGGCTCCAAGGACACGACCCCGGACCAGATCCTGGCCGTGTACAAGAACCTCGCCCGTCCGGAGCCGAAGGACCACTTCACCATCGGCATCGTCGACGACGTGACCTTCACCTCGCTGCCGATCGACGAGTCCATCGACACCGCCCCGGCCGGCACCGTCCAGGCCCGCTTCTACGGCCTCGGCGCGGACGGCACCGTCGGCGCGAACAAGAACTCGATCAAGATCATCGGCGACCACACCGACATGTATGCCCAGGCCTACTTCTCCTACGACTCCAAGAAGTCGGGCGGCATCACCATCTCCGACCTGCGCTTCGGCAAGTCGCCGATCCGCTCCACCTACCTGATCAACAAGGCCGACTTCGTCGCCTGCCACAACCAGTCCTATGTCGACAAGTACGACATGATGACTTCGCTGAAGCCGAACGGCACGTTCCTGCTGAACACGATCTGGTCGGACGAGGAGCTTGAGACGAAGCTGCCGGCCTCGATCAAGCGCGAGCTGGCCCGCAAGAACGTCAAGTTCTACACGATCGACGCCATCAGCAAGGCTGCCGAGCTCGGTCTGGGCGGCCGCATCAACACCATCATGCAGGCTGCATTCTTCAAGCTGGCGAACGTCATCCCCGTCGAGGACGCCATCAAGTACATGAAGAAGGCCGTCGACAAGAGCTATGGCAACAAGGGCGAGGAAGTCGTCAAGATGAACTATGGCGCCATCGATGCCGGTGTTGCCGGCGTCCACGCCGTGACCGTGCCGGCTGCCTGGGCCGATGCCGTTGACGCTGCCGTCGAAGCCGACACCAGCGTTCCCGGCTTTGTCCGCAACGTGGCTGCCGTCATGAACCGCCAGGCGGGCGACTCGCTCCCGGTCAGCGCCTTTGCAGACCGCGCCGACGGCACGTTCCCGCAGGGCACCTCCAAGTACGAAAAGCGCGCCATTGCGCTCAACGTGCCGAAGTGGCTCAAGGAAAACTGCATCCAGTGCAACCAGTGCTCGTTTGTCTGCCCGCACGCCGTCATCCGTCCGGCCCTCCTGGATGAGGCGGAAGCCGCTGCCGCGCCGGCCTCCTTCGAGACCGTCAAGGGCATGAAGCCGTACGACAAGTACCAGTACCGCATGCAGGTCTCCGTTCTCGACTGCACCGGCTGCGGCTCCTGCGCCGACACCTGCCCGGCCAAGAACAAGGCCCTCGTCATGGAGCCGATCGACCAGCACATGGTCCAGGCCGACAACTGGAAGTTCTACGAGACCCTGAGCCTGAAGCCGAACCCGATGGGCAAGGAAAGCGTCAAGGGCAGCCAGTTCGAGCAGCCGCTGTTCGAATTCTCGGGCGCCTG
>CAYOHO010000464.1:0-2018 GCA_964403755.1 uncultured Oscillospiraceae bacterium | reverse complement strand
AGTTGATGAATCCGGGCGATTTCTGGCCCGTAGTTGTGCACGCTGTTTCTGCGCATCAGTTCTGCCCGGCTCACCAGCTCGAGGTTGTCCAGGGAGAAGTTGCGCTTGTTGCCGTCCTTGAACACTAGGGCGTGTCCCGGCGGGATTTCCCGGCCGGCCTCGCGCCAGATGATGTGGTGGATGCAGACGAAGTCGCGGCGGGTGACGCCTGTGTCTGTAAGCTTGCGTTCTAGGTAGCCGTCAGAACGGACGCGCTCGCTGCCGATCGGCATCCAGTTGATCGCCGCCCTGCCGTTGCGGGTGCCTGCCTTGAATTGCGTCTCGGCAGACCGCCCGCCGGCCTGGTAGTGCGTTCCCTTGTTCCATGGCTCGACCCCCTTCTTGAACTGAGTCCGACGACCAGGATGCTCGGGCTGCTCAATGGCCTCCCGCGCCATCCTGGCGATCGCTTCCCGGGACTTCTTGAGGCCGAGCCGCCAAGCCTTATCGAGCACCTGCTGCGTTGTGCAGCCAATGCGCTCGGCGATGTCCTTGGATCGCGTGTAGGGATACAGCTCCTGCAGCACGGCGATCTCGTCTTCGGTCCAGGTCTTGCGGCTCATGGCTAGAACGGATCTCCATGGTCGTGATCCGCACCACGCCCCGCCCCGCCGGAGGCAGGATTAGGGGTAGAAGTGCCCTGGCGGCTGCCGAGCATCTGCAGCTCCAGGCCCTCGATCTCGGTGGTGTAGCGGTCCTGGCCGTCCTTGTCCTGCCACTTGCGCGTGCGGATCCGGCCTTCGACGTAGAGCTGCGAGCCCTTCTTCGTGTATTGCCCGACGATCTCGGCCAGCTTGCGGTAGAAGACGACGCGGTGCCATTCCGTGATCTCGCGCTTCTCGCCGCTGTTCTTGTCCTTCCAGCTCTCGGTGGTGGCCAGGCGCACGGTGGTCACCTGGTCGCCGTTCGGCATGTAGCGGACGTCGGGATCGGCGCCCAGGTTGCCGACGAGGATCACCTTATTGACGGAGGCCATCAGATCGCCTCCCGGGTCAGTTCCACCCAGCGCTTGATGAACAGCGCCTGGGAGCGGCTGGCATGGGCGGCGGCGATCTTGCGCTCTAGGGGGATGATGCCTTCCAGGATCGGCCAGGGCGTGTCGTCCGCCGGCATCAGGTCACGGCGCTCGGTGGCCAGGAGAATCAGGTCGGCGCGCTTAACCTCGGCGCTCATCTTGGCCGGCAGCTTGAAGCGCTCGCGGATGGCGGCCTCGACGCGCGCCTCGATCGCCTGGTAGTCGGGCAGCATGTACTTCAGCGGCCGGGGGATATCTTTGCAGTAGGCCTCGGCGGCATCGTGCAGCAGGGCTTCGAGCGCAAGGCGCGGATTGACGATCTGGCTGGCGAGGTAGCTGTGCTGGGCGACGCTGTAGAAGACGCGGCACTGGCCGGCATAGCGGCACTCGTTGGCGAGGCCCTGGGCGATATCCAGGATGTCGATCTGGTCGGGATGCGGGTCGGCGAAGTCGAAGTGCTTGCCGGAGTTAGTGAGGATCCAGGTCATTGCGAAAATTCCTTGAGCGTGTCGGTGACCTCTTCGTACAGGTTGTCCAAGGTGCCGAAGTTGTAGATGCGCGGCTCTCCAGCCCTAGCCGGAATGTGCTGCTCGCTGCTATGGGTTGCGGTCTGTCCGTCGAGCTGGTGGCGCTGCTTGCCCTTGATGTGCCACAGCTGGCCGCCTAGATCGCGCAGCCATTCGGCTTCGTTCTCGAAGCGGATGTCGCTGACGACGATGCCGGCGACGTGCAGGCACGGCGGCGAGGCCTTGATCCGGTCGATACGGCGCGCGGCGACGCGCAGCCAGAGATCGGCGGCGACGTGTTCCCGCCCCCACTCGGTGCCGAGGGTCTGCAGCAGCTCGCGGGGCGAGCGGCCGATCCAGTCGATGGGGGCTTCCTTGAGGTCGCGGCGGTGCAGTTGCTCGTCGGTGACGCCGAGCATGGCCTTCAAGCCGTCGCGCAGCGGGTCAGCCAGGGCGAT
>CAYOHO010000463.1:0-2028 GCA_964403755.1 uncultured Oscillospiraceae bacterium | reverse complement strand
CAGGATGATGAGCGGCAGCAGGATGAGGATCTTGTTCTGGACACTGAGCGCGAAGGTCTCGCGCTTGACCGGCCGGGCGGAGAACGTGCGGACGTTGCGCCAGACCGGGATCGCCGTCAGCAGGGCCAGTGCCGCATAGGCGGGCAGGATGCCGAGCAGGGGCAGCGCCGCGAGAGCAGCGAAGGCAGCGGCATAGAGGAGAGCGAACAGCTGCAGCGCACGCGGGCGGCCGATGTAGTACGGCAGGGTGAAGCGGTTGACCGTGCAGTCATGCTCGACGTCGCAGATGTTGTTCGCCAGCATGATGTTGGCGATGCAGGCGATCGGTGCCACGGTCAGCAGCAGCAGGCGCAGCAGGTCGGGCAGACGCAGCGCCAGCTCGAGGACGCCGCCGTTGAGGGCATACCAGACCAGCCGGTCCTTCGGTGCATTGACATAGATGGTCAGGAACGGGATGAAAAAGCCCATCACAAAGCCAGAGAAGGCTTCACCCAGCGGCATGCGCGAGATCGGCGCCGGGCCGAAGGTATAGGCGATGCCGATGAAGAAGCAGAAGGCGCCGGCCGCAAGCACGACGAGGCCGGTCCGGGCCGCGAGCGCCAGGCCGAGCAGGGTGGCCAGCGCCAGCAGCGTCAGCAGGATGCGCTTCGCTACGGGCCGGGCAAACGGCAGCGCGACGCCATTGGTTTTCGTGTCGACGTAGTTGTTGAGCGCGGTCGTTGCCATGTCAAAGCAGAGCATCGACAGGAAAAAGGCCGCCGTATTCCAGCCATCGAGCCGTCCGTAGGCGTGCCAGGCATAGGCAAGCCCCAGCAGGAACGGCAGCAGGCTGGCGATTTTCGTGCGGATTTCCACATAGCTCAAGAAGCGGGCAGCAAGATGTTCCTTCACAGGCATTTCCCTATTCTATTTCATATTTTATTCGGGTATTTCGTTCGGGGAACCGTTCATGTTTAGGAGATTCGCGGCGGCAGCCGTCCAGTCAGTAGCGCCGTTCCTGGATCCGGGTCAGGATGGCCGCGAGCCGTTCGCGCTTGACCGCATCGGGGAGGCGGTCGAGCAGGCGCCGGGCCTTCAGGGCATAGCGGTCGGCGAGGACGCGGGTTCGGGTCACGCCGCCAAGGGTGATGACCTGGTCGACGACGAGATCAATGTCGGCGCGCGTGAGCACGCGGTCCCGGACCAGTTCCTTAAGCTGCGGCATCTGGCGGAAGGCGTAGATCAGCGGCAGCGTGATGACGCCCTCGGAGAGGTCGTGATGAGACGCCTTCTTGATCGTGCCAATATCGGAGTCGTAGTCCAGGCAGTCGTCGGCCAGCTGGAACAGCATGCCGATGAAGTAGCCGAAGCGTGCGACCAGGCGCGACTCCTTTTCACTGGAGCCACCGAGGATCATCCCGGCGTACATCGCCAGGGCGAACAGCGCCGCCGTCTTGCCGGCAATGATGCGCAGATAGCCGGAAACGGCCAGGTCGGTGTCGCCGTTGTGCTTGAGCTGGCGGAGCTCACCGAGGCAGATGCCGGACATTGCCAGGGAGAACTCGTGGAACTTGTTGGGGAAGCGCGCGGATATGCCGGCGATCATGGAGAAGCAGAGGGTGAACAGGTAGTCTCCGCCCAGCACGGCCGTCTTCTTGCCGAAGCGGTTCTGCACGCTTGGCTGGCCGCGGCGGATGGCGGCATCATCGATGATGTCGTCATGGACCAGCGTGGCCAGGTGCAGGATCTCGAGCGCAGCCGCGGCAGTCACGGCGTCGTCGGGCACGATGCCTTCGGCGTCGGCAGCGGCGGCAAGCAGGAGCGAAGCGCGGAAGTTCTTGCCCTGCACGCTGGTCAGGTGCGACATGACGTCGCCCAGGACCGGGTCGGTATGCAGGAGCGTCTTGCGGATCCGCTCGGCCACGGCGGCGCCCGCCTCGGCGAGCGGCAGCCCCGGTGCAGCCTGCGGCAGCCCTGGCCCATCTTGCGGAAGCCCCGGTGCAGCCTGCGGCCGGGCTGCCTCAGCGAGAGGCACGCGTTCCGTCAATG
>CAYOHO010000462.1:0-2035 GCA_964403755.1 uncultured Oscillospiraceae bacterium | reverse complement strand
TTCCCGCATCATGAGAACGAGATCGCCCAGAGCGAGGCGGCGACCGGCAAGACCTTCGTGCGCTACTGGATGCACAACGGCTTCATCAATGTCGACAACGAGAAGATGTCGAAGTCGACCGGCAACCTGTTCACGGTCCGCGACATCGCCCAGCAGTTCGACTACCCTGTCATGCGCTTCTTCCTGCTGACCGGCCACTACCGCATGCCGATCAACTTCAGCGGCGACCTGCTGCAGGCGGCCCAGAACGGCCTCCAGCGCATCCGCACCAGCGTCGAGAACCTGCAGTTCCTGCAGAAGACGGCGCCGGCCACAGCGGAAGGCGAGGCGGCGGCCGCTGCCGCCGCCGACCTGGCCGAAGCCCTGGTCGCCGCCCGGGCCGGCTTCATCGAAGCCATGGATGATGACATCAACACCCCGGACGCGCTGGCAGCCATCTTCGAGCTGGTGCGCACCGCCAACACGTCAGCCGCGGTCGCCGGCCTCGATGCCGCCTCCCTGAAGGCCGCCGAGGACCTGATCCGCGAGCTCTGCGGCGTGCTCGGCCTCGAATTCGAGGCTCCGGACGCCGTGCCGGCAGCCGTCCTGGCGCTGGTTGAGGCCCGCACGGCCGCCAAGAAGGCGCGCAGCTTCCAGGAGGCGGACCGCATCCGTGAGGAGATCAAGGCGCTCGGCTTCATCGTGGCCGACACGCCCCAGGGGCCGAAGGTCTCACGCGCGTGATCGGCGCGCCGCTGCCCTTCGATGTCCGGGAAATGCCGGTCTCGGTGCTGGCCTACATCGGCGACGCGGTCTTTGAGCTCTACGTCCGCCTGCATGTGGCCCAGGAGGCCTGCGGCGGCTCCGGCGACCTGCACCGCAAGTCGATTGGCTTTGTCAGCGCCCGCTCCCAGGCCGAGGCCATGCGGCGCCTGCTGCCGCTCCTGACCGAAGAAGAAGCCGGCGTCTACCGGCGCTCGCGCAACCACCAGTCCGGCAGTCTGCCGAAGAATGCCGATCCCGTTACCTACCGCATCGCTACCGGCTTCGAGGGCCTGGTCGGCTACCTCTACCTGCGGGGCGAGGAAGACCGGCTCGATGAGCTGCTGAAGATCGTGTTCCAGCCGGCTGTTGAACCATGCCCGGCTGATCCGGCAGAGGAGGGCAAGCCATGAAGCCAGATGATCGGAACCAGCCCGGCCGCGGACGTCCGAACCGCGGCCCGTCCGGCAGCCCGCAGGGCGACCGCCCGGGCCAGGGCGGCCAGGGCAGCCGCTTCGACCGCTTCGAGCGTCCGGGCCAGGGCGGCCGGCCGCGCCGTCCCGCTCCGTCCGGCCGTCCGGAAGGCTTCGGCCGCACACCCGGTTCCATTCCCGCTGCCGGACCCGGTCACGCACCCGGCCCGGCCTTTGTCGAGCGGGCGAACCTGCCTGCGGATGCCGACATCGGCCGGCAGCCCGATGCTGAGCCGCTGCCCGCCGACCGGCTCGAGGGCCGCAACCCGATCCTCGAGGCGCTCAAGGCGGGACGGCCGATCAACAAGCTCTATGTGCTCAAGCTGAAGGACCGCCCCGACCCGACGCTGGCCCGCATCGTGCGCGAGGCGCGCGAGGCCGGCGCCGTCATCATGGAAGTCGAGCGCTCGGTTCTCGACCAGATGTCGGTCACGACCGGACACCAGGGCGTGATCGCCCAGGTGGCGATGCACGAGTATGTCGAGCTCGACGATATCCTTGCCAAGGCAACTGATGCCGGCGAGGCGCCGTTCCTGATCATCCTCGACGAGCTCAAGGAAAGCTACAACCTCGGCTCAGTGCTGCGCATCGCCGATGCTGCGGGCGTGCACGGCATCCTCATTCCGCGGCGGCGCTCGGTCGGCCTCGATGCGGCGGTCGCAAAGGCCTCGGCCGGTGCGATCGAGCACGTCCCGGTCGCCCGCGTCGGCAACCTGACCCAGACCATCGAGGACCTCAAGGCCAGGGGCTTCTGGATTGCCGCCGCCGACGAGGAGGCCAGGACCGACTACCATGACATCGACTGGGGCGGCCCGATGGCC
>CAYOHO010000461.1:0-2038 GCA_964403755.1 uncultured Oscillospiraceae bacterium | reverse complement strand
CCGAAAGATCGAGCATGCCGCCGTCGAGGGTGAGGCCGTTTACAAAGGCCGGGGCTGCGTTGGCAGCGCCGCCGGAGAGCAAGGCCAGCAGGGCGATGGCAATTCTGGTTCTGGTCATGTCGGGTTTCCTGTCTGTGAGGTTCGCGTGTCGCCGGGTGGACCGATCGGCCGCTGTATCGGAATGAAAGCCGGGAGGCGACTGCCGGCAGGCTGTATGCCGCCATGGCATGCAGCCCGGGCATGCCACCCCCCACCGGCATTATTGGCTTGCACTATTACATCGGTTTGTCATGCGAATGAGGAAAACATGAGCCGAACGGCTCATGATCCGGCTGCGCCACCAGGTGCGACCCAGGCATTCACCAATCGGCGGGCGATACGTTTGTCATGATCCGGCAACCTTGGCTGGCGATCATGGCCGTTTCCGACCCGATCGTTGTTGCGCTCTTCATGAACAAGGCCCTTGCAATGTTTCACCGTCAATCCGTGCGGATGGCGGCATGGATGCCGGGCCGGACGCATGTCATGCTCGACGCCCCCAGTCGGGCCGGGCGCTCCATCAAGATTTCGCTGTTCGTCGTCGGCGCCATCCTGCCGCTGGGTTCCCTGATCTGGGCCGGCCTGCTCTGGCACGGCGTGCGTCACGGCCGCAAGCGCCTGCCGGCCGCCGGGCGCCAAGGCGGGCAGGCGGTCGACAGCTCATGAGCCGCCGGCAACATACCTAAACCTGGATGACATGCGAATGTAATTGATGGCGGCTATCTTGCCCGGCATTCCTGTTTTCTGCCGGAGTCTCCGCCATGTCTGTCCAGCCGCGTCGTCAACGTCGTCAATTTCTCAAGCGCATCGCCGCCGGTGGGGCCACCGTCGGTGCCCTCTCGCTCTCTGGCCGGGCCCTGGCCAATGCCGCCGAGCACGAGGCGCAGGCCGATGCCCGCCATGTCCTCGGCCAGCGCTTCGATGTCAGCTTTGCGCACGGCGTGGCCAGCGGTGACCCGCTCGCCCGCAAGGTCATCATCTGGACCCGTGTCACCACCGACCGCCAGGGCCGCATCCCGGTTCTCTGGGAAGTGGCCACCGATGCGGCCTGTCGCCGCGTCGTACGCGCCGGAATTGCCTTTACCAGCGCCGAACAGGATCACACCGTCAAGGTCGATGTCACCGGCCTGCGTCCGGATACCGTCTATCACTATCGCTTCCGCATCGGTCGCCACGTCTCGCCGCTCGGCCGCACGCGCACCTTGCCGGTCGGCGCCGTCGAGCAGGTCCGCCTCGCCGTCTTCACCTGCGCCAACTACCCGGCCGGCTTCTTCCATGCCTACGGCGAGGCAGCCCGCCGTGACGACATCCATGCCGCCATCCATCTCGGCGACTACATCTACGAATACGGCCGCGGCGGCTACGCCTCGGCCGATGCCGCCGAACTCGGGCGCGAAGTCGAACCGGCCGGCGAACTGCTCAGCCTGGACGATTACCGCCAGCGCTACGCCCAGTACCGTACCGATCCCGACCTGCAGGCCGTGCATGCCGCCATGCCCTTCATCAACGTCTGGGACGATCACGAAATCGCCAACGACACCTGGAAGGGTGGTGCCGAGAACCACGACCCGGCCAGCGAAGGCGACTTCAAGGCCCGCCGCGCCGCTGCGCTGCAGGCCTTCCACGAATGGCTGCCGATCCGCACGCCCGACCCGCGGCGCAAGGAAAAGATCTTCCGCTCCTTCCAGTTCGGCAACCTCGTCGCGCTGCACATGCTCGACACCCGCGTCATCGCCCGCGACCTGCAACTTGAATACGCCACCTACTTCGGCAGCGACGGCAGCTTCGACAGCACCCGTTTCGCCGCCGACATGGCCGACCCGGCCCGCCAGTTACTGGGTGCCGAACAGATGCTCTGGCTGCACCGGCAAATGCGCGAATCGTCGGCCACCTGGCAGATGCTCGGCCAACAGGTGCTGATGGGGCGCATGAACATCCCGGCGCCGCTCGTGCTCGGCCAGATCAGCTTCTCCGCCTACAGCGCGCTGCTCGGCAAGGC
>CAYOHO010000460.1:0-2043 GCA_964403755.1 uncultured Oscillospiraceae bacterium | reverse complement strand
GGATGCAGCTATACCCGTACCACCGGTATCTGGCAGACCGTCTGGATGGAAGCCGTTGCATCTCAAGGATTGCAACAAGCACAAGTACAAGCCGACCTCGACCAGCAGCAGTTTGTCGTTCGTCCGATCTTCTACAACGAAAGCGGCAACACCCTACGCGTCATCGTCAAAGACGGCAGCAAGAAAGTAGCCCTCCGCGAAGCCCCCGCTACCAACAGCACCGTGCTCGTCCTCCCCATCAAGAACCCGAAGCTCTGGTCGCCCGAGACCCCTCACCTCTATACTTTGACCCTGCAAGTAGTAGATCCCAAAGGCATCGTGATCGACGAAGTCAACTCCTATGCCGGTATGCGCAAAGTACACATCGTAGGCAACCGTTTCTACCTCAACAACCAGCCCTACTACCAGCGCCTCGTGCTCGACCAGGGCTTCTATCCCGACGGCATCTGGACCGCGCCCACCGATGAAGCGTTGAAGCACGACATCCTCCTCTCCAAAGAAGCCGGCTTCAACGGCGCCCGTCTCCACCAGAAAGTCTTCGAAGAACGTTTCCACTACTGGGCAGACAAGCTCGGCTACCTCACCTGGGGCGAATCAGCCAGCTGGTGTATGAGCACCGACGACGAACTCGCCGTACGCAACTTCATCAGCGAGTGGACCGAGATCATCCAGCGCGACCGCAACCACCCCTCCATCGTCGCATGGACACCCACCAACGAAACCTGGGGCTCCGACAACACCGTCTATCCCCGCCTGATCCGCGACATCTACGCCACCACCAAAGCCATTGACCCGACCCGTCCCGTCAACGATGCCAGTGGCGACGACCACGTCATCACCGACCTCTGGACCGTCCACACCTACGAGCAAGACGGAGCCAAGCTCAAAGAGCAGCTCACCCTCCAACCCGGCGTAGAGCCCTACCGCAATTCCAAGCCCAAGTTCAGCAGCTACGCCGGCCAGCCCTACCTCGTTGACGAATTTGGAGGCATCAAGTGGATACCCGAACACAAGCGCACCTCACAAGAAGCAGGCTGGGGCTACGGCGAAGGACCCAAGAGCGAAGAAGAGTTTTACACCCGTCTCGAGAGCCAGGTCGATGCCATTCTCTCCCGCGACCACATCGACGGCTACTGTTACACCCAGCTCACCGACGTCGAGCAAGAGCAAAACGGCATCTACCTTTACGACCGCACCCCCAAGTTTGATATGAAGCGCATCAAAGCCATCTTTTCAAAAACGAGGAAATAAAAATTTGTAAATCAAAAATAAAGCGCTAACTTTGCGCCCGCTCAACGTGATTGAGCATTCATTTATAATTAAATAAAATAAAATGGCAACAAAGATCAGATTGCAAAGACACGGACGCAAGGGGTATGCATTTTACCACATTGTCGTTGCGGACAGCAGGGCACCACGCGATGGTAAGTTTATTGAAAGATTAGGTTCTTACAATCCAAACACCAATCCTGCTACCATTGATTTAAAATTCGAGCGCGCGCTCTATTGGATTGAGACCGGAGCACAGCCTACCGACACCACCCGCAACCTCCTTTCTGAAGAAGGAGTCATGCTGATGAAGCACCTCAAGGGCGGCGTAAAGAAAGGCGCTTTCACACAAGAAGAGGCAGAAGCCAAATTCGAAGCATGGAAGAGCAAGAAAACAGGCGTAGCTACCACCATCAAGAGCAAAGAGCAGGAAGCGAAGAAAGCCGCAGCAGCCAAACGTCTCGCTGAAGAAGTAGAGATCAACAAAGCCAAAGCAGCCGAGTTGGCAAAGAAGAATGCACCTGTAGTAGAAGAAGCTGCTCCCGAAGCAGCACCCGAAGCAGAAGCAGCAGCCGAAGCCGAAGCTCCCGCCGCAGAATAATAACCCTTTTAAACAATAAACGGGGCATTGCCCCGTTTATTGTTTAAAATCTCTAATCTATGGAACAACTCGACACCACGATCATCACAGCGCCGCAAGAGTACCCCATTAACTATCCCCTCGGCAGGATGGTCAAGAGAACCTTTGATTTCCTCTTCTCCCTGCTCGTCATC
>CAYOHO010000459.1:0-2043 GCA_964403755.1 uncultured Oscillospiraceae bacterium | reverse complement strand
GCCCTGGGCGGCGGCTTCGAGCTTGCCCTGGCCTGCGACGTCATCCTGGCGGCCGAGAACGCGGCCTTTGCCTTCCCCGAAGTGTCGCTGGGCATCACGCCCGGCTTTGGCGGCACACAGCGCCTCGCCCGCCTGGTCGGGCCGGGCCGCGCCAAGGACCTCATCTTCTCGGCCCGCCGCATCGGCGCCGCCGAAGCGCTGCAGCTGGGCATCGTGGTTCAGGTCCTGCCAGCCGAGGGCTTCCTGGAGCAGGTGAATGCCTATGCCCGCGGGATTGCCGCCAAGGCGCCGCTCGCGGTGGCCGCCGCCAAGCGCGCCATCGACCGGGGCCTGGATGTCAGCCTCGAAGCAGGACTCGCCAGCGAAACCGGCCAGTTCGCCGGCTGCTTCGCCAGCGCCGACCAGAAGATGGCCATGACTGCCTTTGCCGGCAAGCAGAAGCCGGGCCCGTTCACCGGGACGTGACCACCGCCCGTCCCTTCGCAGCCATTCTGCCCCGCATGCGCCGGCCGACCACCGCGCCCGGGTAATCGGGCGCTCGGTTCACCGTCTGCCAGCCCATCCGCATCCGAATATGCACGCCCCGCTTGTGCCGGGCGAGCGCTTCCAGGAGGTTAGCATGAAAGTCTTGATTGTCGGTGCCGGAACCATGGGCAGCGGCATTGCCCAGGTGTTCGCCACCGCCGGGCATGAGGTCGTGATCAGCGACATCGACGTTGCCTTCGCCGAAAGCGGCATCCGCAAGATCGCCGCCGGGCTCGAACGCCAGGTCCAGAAGGGAAGGCTGACGGCCGAGGCCTGCGCCGCAGTCCTCGGCCGCATCCGCGCCGGCACGCTGGCCGATGCCGCCGACCGTGACCTGGTCCTGGAGGCCGCCATCGAGGAGGTGACTGCCAAGCAGGCGGTCTTCCGCCAGCTGCAGGGCATCTGCCCGCCAGAGACGCTGTTTGTCACCAATACATCCTCGATCTCGATCACCCAGATCGGCGCCGGAATCGGCCGGCCGGTCACCGGCATGCACTTCTTCAACCCGGCGCCGGTCATGGCGCTGGTCGAGGTCGTGACTGCGCGCGGCGCCGACCCGGCCCTCGGCGAACGGATCATGGCGATCGCGCGCGAACTCGGCAAGACGCCGGTCCTCGTGCAGGATGCACCCGGCTTTGTCGTCAACCGAATCCTCATCCCGATGATCAACGAGGCCATCGGCATCCTGGCCGACGGAACCGCTTCGGCAGCCGACATCGACCAGGCCATGCAGGCTGGCGCCAACCACCCCATCGGTCCGCTGGCGCTTTCCGACCTGGTCGGCAATGATGTCGTCCTGGCGATCATGGAGGTCATCCAGCGCGAGACCGGTGACCCAAAGTACCGGCCGCACCCGCTGCTGCGCCAGATGGTCCGTGCCGGCCAGCTTGGCCGCAAGACGAAGCAGGGCTTCTTCACCTACTGACCGCAAGCCGGTGCCGGGCGGCCCATCGTAGTCCGGCACCAGGCCGCTGCCGTCAGATGACAGTCAAAGGGGGACATCCGCATGAAAGCCATCCGTTTCGCCGCACCCAACCTGGTCGAGACCGCCGACGTACCGGTTCCGGCGCTCGCCGACGGCGAGGCGCTGATCCGCGTCCGCTACTCGGGCATCTGCGGTTCCGATATCCACGTCATGGGCGGCCACCATCCGACAGCCTGCTACCCGGTCATCCCCGGGCACGAGTTTGTCGGCGAGCTGGTGGCAGTCCAGGGCGGCAGCCGGCCTGACCTCCAGCCGGGCGACCTGGTCGCTGCCCAGCCGTTCTACGCCTGCGGCGTCTGCGACGCCTGCCTGGCCGGGCGCGAGAATGTCTGCGCCTCGCTGCGTGTCCTCGGCATCCATCAGGACGGCAGCTTCGCCGAGTATGTGCGCGTGCTCGCCAGCAAGGTCTATCGCCTGCCGGCCGGAATGGACCTGCGCCTGGCGGCCCTGATCGAGCCGCTGGCCGTCGGCGTCCATGACGTCCGGATGAGCGGCCTGCAGATTGGCCAAAGCGTTCTGATCATCGGCGGCGG
>CAYOHO010000458.1:0-2049 GCA_964403755.1 uncultured Oscillospiraceae bacterium | reverse complement strand
GCCCCAGTCCCCGGGCGCGTCTTTGTTAATGGTTGGTCGGGCTCGCCCCCCGCGCGCGCCGCGGCGCGATGCGGAGATCGCGCCCTACCTACTTACTTCTTCGCCTTCTTGGCTGGAGCCTTGGCGGCTTCGTCTTCCAGCGCGGCCTGGGCGGCTGCGAGACGCGCCACTGGCACGCGGAACGGCGAGCAGCTTACGTAGGTCAGACCGACCTTGTGGCAGAACTTCACGGAGTCCGGATCGCCACCGTGTTCGCCGCAGATGCCCAGCTTGATGCCAGGCCGGGTCTTGTTGCCCTTCTCCGCCGCGATCTTCATCAACTGGCCCGTGCCCGTCTGGTCAATCGAGGCAAACGGATTCTTCTTGATGATCTCGGCTTCGGTGTAGGCCGGGATGAAAGAGCCCGAGTCGTCGCGGCTCATGCCCAGGCAGGTCTGCGTGAGGTCGTTCGTGCCGAAGCTGAAGAACTCGGCCGTGTTCGCGATTTCGTCCGCGGTGAGCGCGCCGCGCGGCACTTCGATCATCGTGCCGACGAGGTAGGCGATCTTCACCTTCTTCTCGGCCATAACTTCCTTGGCCACGCGATGGACGACTTCGACCTGGAGATCGAGTTCCTTCTTGAACCCGACGAGCGGGATCATGACTTCGGGCTTCACCTTGATGCCGGCCTTCTGCACTTCAGCGGCGGCTTCAAAGACCGCGCGGGCCTGCATCTCGGAGATTTCCGGATACACGATGCCGAGACGGCAGCCGCGGAAGCCCAGCATCGGGTTGAACTCATGGAGCTCCTTCACGCGTCGTTGGATCTTCTCGACGGGCACGCCCATCTTGGCGGCAAGGTCCTTCTGCGCGGCTTCCTCATGCGGCAGGAACTCGTGCAGCGGCGGGTCGAGGAAACGAATCGTGGCCGGGAAGCCCTTCAGGGCTTTGAAGATGCCGACGAAGTCGCTCTTCTGATAGGGCAGGAGCTTCGCGAGCGCAGCTTTGCGGGCGTCGAGGTTGTCCGCGAGGATCATCTCGCGCATGGCGTCAATGCGGTTCCCCTCGAAGAACATGTGCTCGGTGCGGGTCAGGCCGATGCCGGTGGCGCCGAACGCGATGGCGTTCTCGGTCTGCTCCGGGGTGTCGGCGTTGGTGCGCACCTGCAAGCGGGTGGCCTTGTTGCACCAATCCATGAGGGTCTTGAACATGGTGTAGGTCTCGCTCTTCTTGCCGTCGAGCGACTTGTCGATCAACACCTGAACGATTTCGGAGGGAGCCGTCGGAATCTGGCCGGCGTAAACGTTGCCAACCGTGCCGTTGATGGACAGGAAGTCGCCTTCATTGAAGGTCTGGCCACCGGCGGTGACGGTCTTGGCGTTGTAGTCGATCTGCAACGCGGCGGCGCCGCAAACGCAGACCTTGCCCATCTGGCGGGCGACCAGCGCCGCGTGCGAGCTGACGCCACCCTTGGCGGTCAGGATGCCTTCGGATGCGATCATGCCCCGGAGGTCTTCCGGCGAGGTCTCATTGCGGACCAGCAGCACCTTCTCGCCCTTGGCGGCGGCGGCGTCAGCGCGGTCGGCATTGAGATAGATCTTGCCGCTGGCGGCGCCGGGGCCGGCCGGGAGACCGGTGGCGATGACCTTGGCGGCCTTCTCGGCTTTCTGCTCGAAGATCGGGGCCAGGAGCTGGTCGAGCTGGTCGGCCGGATTGCGCATGACGGCGGTTTCCCAGTCGATGAGCTTCTCCTTGACCATGTCCATGGAGAACTTGAGCGCGGCAAAAGCGGTGCGCTTGCCGTTGCGGGTCTGGAGCATGAAGACCTGGCCGTCCTGGATGGTGAACTCGAAGTCCTGGACATCCTTGAAGTGGGTCTCGAGGATCTTGCGAATGTTGTCCAGCTCCTTGTAGGCGGCCGGCATTTCCTTTTCCAGTTGGGACACGTGCTCGGGCGTGCGGATGCCGGCGACCACGTCCTCGCCCTGGGCGTTGATGAGGAATTCACCGTAGAACTCCTTGGCGCCGTTGGCCGGGTTGCGGGTGAAGGCCACGCCAGACCCGGAATTG
>CAYOHO010000457.1:0-2058 GCA_964403755.1 uncultured Oscillospiraceae bacterium | reverse complement strand
CAAAGCCCGCCATGCGGGTGCGCTGGCGGGCCAGGATGCGGCTGAAAGGCCCGGGCACGAACCGGACGTCCGGCCTGTCAAGTCCGGTCATGGCCCGGGCAGAGTCCGGGCAGGGCTCGGGCAGGCACTCAGATATCGAGCCGGACGGTGAACTCGGAGCCGGTGCCGGGCTCGCTGCGGACGGTGGCGTAGCCGCCATAGAGCTGGGCGATGTGCTTGACAATGGCCAGGCCGAGCCCGGTGCCGCCAAGCTCGCGGCTGCGGCTGCGGTCAACCCGGTAGAAGCGCTCGAAGATGCGGTCCTGGTGTTCCGGCGCGATGCCGACGCCGGTGTCGCGCACGCGGATGACCACCTGTCCGCCAGCCTCACGCGAGGCGCGGATGAACACCTTGCCGTTCGGCCGGTTGTACTTGATGGCATTGTCGACCAGGTTGATCAGGATCTGCTTGATGCGATGCCGGCTGGCCGAGACCATCAGCGGCTGTGTCTCCTCGTCAGTGAGCAGCGAGACCCGGGCGGCGGCGGCGGTGTCGTCGAGCAGGACGATGACGCTGTCGATCGTCTCCCGCAGGTCAAAGGTCTCGCGCTCCCGGTCTCCGGTTTCGTTCTCGATCTCGGACAGGGCCAGGACATCGTTGATCAGCTGGGAGAGCCGTTCCGCCTCGATATCGATGATGTCAATGAAGCGTTCGGCCACCTCCGGCTTGCCGATGGCCCCCTGGCGCAGGGTCTCGATGAAGCCGCGAATCGAGGTGAGCGGCGTCTTGAGCTCGTGCGTGACGTTGGCCACGAAGTCGCTGCGGATCTGCTGTGCCTTGCGCAGCTCGGTGATGTCGTGGAACGTGATGATCGCGCCGCGGGCGCTTTCGGACCGGATCGGCGAGGCGATGACGGCGAAGCGGACCGGGCCCTGCACCGTGGTCAGGGTCAGTTCGGCCGTGACCGGCTTGCGGCTGACCATGGCCGACTCGACCATCCGCTCGGTCTGCTCGTGATGCGTGATGTAGAACAGCGGGTAGGCGCCCTCCTCCGGATCGATGTCGTGACCGAAGCGTGAGCGGGCCAGGGCGTTCAGGAAGGTCACCTCGCGCCGGTCGCTGACGGCGATCAGCGGATCGGTCATGGCGTCGAGGATGGCGTTGATGTGGGCGTTCTGGTCGGCCAGCGCATCGACGTTCTGCTCGAGCCGCTCGGCCATCTGGTTGAACGAGCGCGACAGAACAGCAACCTCGGAGTCGTCCAGCAGCATCTTGTCGACCCGGGTGTCCAGCTTTCCGGCCGCCATGGCGGCGGTCGCCTCCTTCAGCTGCTGCAGCGGCGTGACGACATTGTCGGCCAGGCGGCGCCCGATCAGGAGCAGGACCGCGATCAGCGCCAGCAGGATGAGCCCGACCGTGAGCAGCAGCCGGTTGAGGCTGGCCTGCGCGGCTCGCACGAGGATGGCCGTGCGCACAACCAGCTGGGTGGTTTCGTTGTAAAGGGCGTAGTAGTGCACGTCCGCCGCCTGGGTGGCGCTGTAGCGGATCGCTGTTCCATAGCCCAGGCTGCCGAGCGCGGCAGCCACCTCGGAGCGCGAGAGGTGGTTCTCCATGCCTGCCGCATCACTGCTGCTGTCAAAAAGGACGGTGCCGTCGCGGCGGATCAGGGTCAGGCGCACGGGCGTGCCCTGGAAGCGGAAGGCGGCCTGCAGCTCCGTTGCCACGGCAGCGGCCGGTGCGCCGGCCGCCAGACGGGTTGCTGCCTGGTTGGCCGCCGCCTTCAGGTAGTCGCCGCTGACCTGGTCGCTGTAGGTGCGGATGGACTGGTACGAAAGCAGGCCGATCACCGCAACGGCAATCAGCAGCAGGGCTCCCAGGGTGGCAAACGTGCGGCGCAGCATCAGGAGCCGGTCCTGGCCGGCTGGTCCGGGCTGTCCAGCCAGCCCGCTGAAGTGGCGGTGTCTAGCCGGTCCGTGAAGCGATAGCCCCGGCCACGCACGGTCTCGATCAGGATCGGGTTCGCGTCGTCGGTCTCGAGCTTGCGGCGCAGCTGGCGGATGTGGACATCGACCGTGCGGG
>CAYOHO010000456.1:0-2064 GCA_964403755.1 uncultured Oscillospiraceae bacterium | reverse complement strand
TGCCGCGCATCCTGTATGAGGACAACCAGGTGATCGTCGCGGTCAAGCCGGCCGGCTGGCTGTCCCAGTCTGACGGGCGCCCGGTTCCCGACATGCTGACGGTGCTGAAGAACTACATCCGGGACAAGTACGCCAAGCCCGGCGAGGTGTTCCTCGGCCTGGTGCACCGGCTTGACCAGCCGGTCAGCGGGCTGATGGTCTTCGCCCGCACCTCGAAGGCGGCCGCCCGACTCAGCGCCCAGGTCCGCGAGCGCCAGGTCGACAAGCTCTACCTGGCGGTCGTGCATGGCCACCCGCAGCCGGCGGCCGGCGAGATCCGCGTGCGCCTGCTCAAGGATCCGCAGACCAACACGGTGCGCGTCGACCCGGCCGGGCTCGAGTCGGTCCTCGCCTACGACACAGTTGCCTTCGATACTGCCAGCGGTACAAGCCTGCTCCAGATCCGCCTCGGCACCGGGCGCGGCCACCAGATCCGCGTTTCGCTGGCCCATGCCGGCTGGCCGATTGTGTTCGACCAGAAGTACGGCCTGCCGCGCGACCGCGGCCGCGGCGACGTGGCGCTCTTCGCCTGGGGCCTTGCCTTCGGCCATCCAACCCGGCCCGAGCGCCTGGCCTTCACGGTTCCGCCGCCGGCCGTCCCGCCGTTTGACCGCTTTGAGCCCTTCTATGGCCAGCTGGTTCCCGCATTCGACAGCAATCCGCCGTTAAAAGGCTGATAACCGCACCAGGAAGGCGAAGCACGCCGCAAGGCGCCGCTGGCTGGAATGAGCAGGTAGGCCGCCCCGCCGGGGCGGCCTTTTCGATCATGCGGCCCAGTCAAAAAGCGCTATAATGGTTGCAGGCATGTCCCCGGTCCTGTCCCGCTCCCGACTCTGGCACACGACATCCAGGAACTGCGTATCAGGAATCATTTGGAGGATTTACACATGCAACAGCTCATCTCGACCATCCTTACCGTGGTGGCCGCCCTTTTCGGCCTCTGGCTCGTCATTTTCCAGCTGCTTGGCCTCCGGGTCATCCGCTCCGATGAAGTCGCCGTCGTCGAGAAGTGGTGGAGCCTGCGCGGCTCCCTCAAGGACGCGATCATCGCGCTCAACGGCGAGGCCGGCTATTCACCCGACCTCCTCCGCGGCGGCATCCACTTCCGTTCCGTTTTCATGTTCAAGATCCACCGCTATCCGCTGATCACCATCCCGCAGGGCCAGATCGCCTACATCTTCGCCAAGGACGGCACGCCGCTGTCGCCGTCGCAGACGCTGGGCAAGATCATCCCGCAGGCGAACAACTTCCAGAGCGTGCGCGGCTTCCTTTCCAACGGCGGCCAGCGCGGCCCGCAGCGCGGCATCCTGCGTGAAGGCACCTATGCCATCAACCTGGCCCAGTTCATCGTCATCACCCCGAACGAGATCAAGGCGATCTTCACGGGCGGCAAGAACGAGCGCAACGAGATCGCGGCCATGCACCAGACGCTGATTTCCCGCGGCGCCTTCAGCCCGGTTGTGATCATGGGCTCGGGCAACGAGTCGAGCGACCTGATGGGCATCGTGACGGTCCATGACGGCCTGCCGCTGCAGCAGGGCGAGATCATCGCCCCCAGCGTCGGCGAAGGCCACGCCAGCTTCCAGGACCCGGAGAAGTTCCTCGAGCTCGGCGGCCGGCGCGGCAAGCAGCTCCAGGTCCTGACCGACGGCACCTACTACATCAACCGCCTGTTCGCCACGGTCGAGTTCCGGCCCAAGACCGTCGTGCCGATCGGCTTCGTCGGCGTGGTCGTCTCCTTCTTCGGCGAGGAGGGCGTCGACACCACCGGCGAGGAGTACCGCCACGGCGAGCTCGTCCAGGTCGGCTGCAAGGGCGTGCTCGAGAAGCCGCTCATGCCGGGCAAGTACGCCTTCAACACCGATGCCGGCAAGGTGATGCTGGTCCCGACCATCAACATCATCCTCAAGTGGAACAAGGCTGAGGTCGGCGACCATAAATACGACGAGAACCTGACCGAGGTCGACATCATCACCAAGGACGCCTTCGAGCCGTCGCTGCCGCTTTCGGTGGTCATGCACATCG
>CAYOHO010000455.1:0-2065 GCA_964403755.1 uncultured Oscillospiraceae bacterium | reverse complement strand
GTCGGGATGACCAGGAGGACCGAATATGCAGCCAGAACCAATCGCCCGGGAACCGATCGCCCGGGAACCGATCGCCCGCGAACCGATCGCCCGGGAACCATTTGCCCGCGAACCGATCGCCCGGTCTGACCGAAGCCGCTCACGGCGCCTGACCATCGCAGCCGCCATCCTTTCTGCCGTCCTGACCGCTGCCGTGCTGCTTTCAGCCTGCGGCGCAGCCACCACGACGATTGCCCAGGCCTCGGTCACGACAGCAGCCGGTGGGGCGGCCGGCTCTGGATCCCCATCCGGGTCCGGCGGCAGCACAGGTGCCGCTTCAGTCGGGACCGCCACGACCGCAGCCGCAGCCACTTCCGCTGCAGCAACTTTTGCAGCAGCCGCCGCATCCGGCAGCAGCCAGACGGCAACGACTGGAGAAATCATCAACATGAAGATTGACGCCAAGGAAGCCAAGCGCATGCTTGACAGCAACAAGAACGCCATCCTGCTTGACGTCCGTACCGTGGAGGAAAACCGCGAGAAGCGCATACCCGGCAGCGTGCTGATTCCATTGCAGGAGCTGCCGAACCGGCTCGGTGAACTGCCGAAGGACTCGAACCGGCCAATTCTCGTCTACTGCCGAAGCGGCAATCGCTCCGGCCAGGCCGCCCTCATCCTCAAGCAGGCCGGCTTCCCCGCCGTCTATGACTTCGGCGGCATCATCGACTGGCCATACGCGACTGAACAGGGCTGAGTCGAGCCGTCAGTCCAGGTCGTCGGTGGCGATCACGGCAACGCCGGTGCCGGCGAGATCGGCGATGATGGTGTCACCGGCACGGACCGGCGGCACCGCCTCTGCGGCATGGATGGCGGCCAGCGCCTGGAAATAGAGCGGCTTCGGGATCGGCTCCACCGTGCGGACCGGAAGGGGCCGGCTACGGCCGGGCACAACGACCAGTGTCGTCAGCAGGCGCCGGGGATCGGCAACTTCGTTGCGGGCATAGGCAGCGCCGCGCGCGCATTGCTGCCCGACTGTGGCTGTTGGCTGGCCGTCCGCCAGCGTGACCGTGATCAGGCAGCCCATCGGACACTGGATGCAGGTCACCCGCTGCGTATCCGCGGCCAGGCCGTCACTGCCGCTGGCCGCCGCTTCGGGCGCAACCGGGGCGGTCTCGCGCCGGCAGGCTTCACAGAGGCCGCTGTGGCTGTCCCACGCTTCAGAAGGATCATTCTTCATGGGCGCTTCCTCCCTTCCGGCTCACAGGCTGCCTCCAGAAGCAGCTCGGACAGGCCGGCCGCGGCAGCATCGGCCGCAAGCCGGGCGAGCAGGTCCGGGCCGAGGCTGACCGAGCTTTGTTCGCCGGGGGTCAGAATGCGTCGCCGCTGCTCCAGAACCATTTTGTCGCCAGCCCGGACCGTGATCCGGGCCGGGCTGAAGACCCCGGTCGGCCGGAAGCTGATCCGGATCGGACCGTTCTCCGGCAGGCCGGCAGACAGGCGGATGAACTGGGGGACGACGCCACTGACGCCGGAGCCGGCCGTCAGGGTCAGCGTATCGGATTCGGCAGGGGCGATCGGTTCGGCAGCAGGTGCTGCGGCGGCGCAGGAGGCAACCGGTGCGGCGATCGGTTCGGCAGCAGGTGCTGCGGCGGCGCAGGAGGCAACGAAGGCGTCCTGGGCGCTGGCGAAGCGCGCTGCCTGGCGCCCGGCCTGTTCGCCCTCAGCGGAAACATCATCGACCAGATCGTGAACATGCAGGACATTGCCGCAGGCGAAGATGCCCGGTGCCGAGGATTCAAGGAACTGGTCCACCTGCGGGCCGCCGGTGGCAGCCGCCAGCGTCAGGCCGGCCTGGCGCACCAGCTCGATTTCCGGAATGAGGCCGACTGACAGGAGCAGCGTATCGCACTCAATGCGCCGCTGGGTGCCGGGTATCGGGCAGCGGCAGGCGTCGACCCGGGCAATGGTGACCGCCTCGATCCGCTCGCGGCCCTCGATGCCGACCACCGTATGTGAGAGCAGCAGCGGAATGCCGAAATCGTCCAGGCACTGAACGATATTGCGCCGCAAGCCGCTCGAGAAGGGC
>CAYOHO010000454.1:0-2085 GCA_964403755.1 uncultured Oscillospiraceae bacterium | reverse complement strand
TGGTCCTGCTGGGCGTGACCATCATCGCATTTCTGCTGCTGAAGATGACGCCGGGCTCGCCGGCCCGCCTGATGCTCTCCGACAGCGCCACGGCCGCCGAGGTCGCCGCCAAGGAGGTCGAGATGGGTCTCGACAAGCCGCTCATCGTCCAGTACGCCAACTACATGGCCGGCGTCTTCAAGGGCGATCTCGGCACGTCGATCTTCTACAAGATGCCGAATGCGACGCTGATCTTCCAGCGCCTGCCCGCGACCGGCTTCCTGACCCTGATGGCGGCGCTGATCGCGCTGCTGATCAGCATTCCCCTCGGCATCATCGCCGGTGTCAAGAACGGCACCGGCATCGATTTCGGCGCCATGGTCTTCGCCCTGCTCGGACAGTCCATCTCCGGCGTGTGGCTCGGCCTGGTCTTCATCCTCTTCTTCGCCGTCCGCCTCGGCTGGCTGCCGGCGATGGGCTATGGCACCTTCGCCCATGTCCTGATGCCGGCGACTTCGCTCGGCATGCAGATGGCAGCCCTCGTCACGCGCATGCTGCGCTCCAGCATGGTTGACGTGCTGCAGGAGGACTACATCACGGCAACGTACGCCAAGGGTGTGCCCGGGCGCTCGATCATCGGCAAGTACGCCCTGCGCAACGCCATCATGCCGGTCATCACCATCGTCGGCCTGCAGATTGGCGTGTTCATCGGCGGCGCCATGGTCACCGAGCAGATCTTCGGCTGGCCTGGCATCGGCAGCCTCACGGTCCAGGCGATCGGCCTGCGCGACTTCTCCCTGGTGCAGTCGATCCTGCTCGTCACATCCGCCCTGTTTGTCCTGATCAACCTGCTGGTCGATATCATCTACACACTCGTCGACCCGCGCCTCGACTTCAAATAGGGAGGAAGACATCCATGAGCGCACACGAACTCTGGCGGCGCATGCGCAAAAGCTCATTCTTCATGATCGGGGCCACCCTGGTGCTCCTGATCATCGTGATTGCGCTGATCTCGCCGTACATCATCGTCCACGACCCGATCAAGTCAAACCTGCGCCTGCGCCTGCAGCCGCCCGACTATTTCTCCAAGGGCTGGAGCGGTCATATCCTCGGAACCGACCCGCTCGGCCAGGATGTCCTGACCCGTCTGCTGATCGGCAGCCGCGTCTCGCTATACATCTCGTTCACGTCCGTCATCATCACGGCCATCTTCGGAACCATCCTGGGCATCGTGGCGGGCTACTACCGGGGCGTTGTCGACAACATCATCATGCGCATCGGCGACATCCAGGTCTCCATCCCGCATACCGTCCTCGCCATGGCGATCATGGCCGTGCTCGGCAACAGCGTCAACAACCTGATCATGGTGCTGATCTTCACCCGCTGGGTGCAGTACGCCCGCGTTGTCCGCGGCAACGTGCTGTCGATCCGCAACACGGAGTACATATCGGCGGCGCGGGTGCTGGGCGCCCGTAACAGCCGGATCATGTTCAAGGAAATCCTGCCGAACGTCCTGACCTCGCTCATCATCGTCATGAGCCAGCAGTTCGGCCAGGCGATCCTCACGGAGTCCGCCCTGAGCTTCCTCGGACTCGGCGTGCCGCCGCCCGCCCCCTCCTGGGGCGTCATGATCGCCGACGGCCGCGAGTACATCGCCACCGCCCCCTGGGTCGTCCTTTCGTCGGGCGTCGCCCTGATGATCGCCGTGCTGGCCTTCAACTTCCTGGGTGACGGCGTCCGTGACGTCCTCGATCCCAAGAACAAGAACTGAACGGCCGGGCCTGCAGAGTAACGCATGAGAGGGTGAACTTTTTGGAGCCTTTACTGGAAATCAGGAACCTTTCCGTCAAGTACCAGACCGGCCGCGCCACTGCCTACGCCCTGAACGGGGTCGACCTGACGATCGGCCGCGGCGAGGCTGTCGGCCTGGTCGGTGAAACCGGAGCCGGCAAGACCACCACGGCGCTCTCGATCCTCAACCTGATCCCGCAGCCGGCCGGCAAGGTCACCGGCGGCGAAGTCTACTTCGAGGGCCGGAACGTCTTCAAGATGAAGAAGCGCGAACTTCAGAACATGCGCGGCAACAAGGTCGCGATGATCTTCCAG
>CAYOHO010000453.1:0-2094 GCA_964403755.1 uncultured Oscillospiraceae bacterium | reverse complement strand
CGCTCGCCAGTCACACCCATCGAAGAGACGCAATAGATGAAGCCCTCGGCAGCCCGGGCGATCATGCGGATGCGGGCCTGCGAGGTCGGCGCGACCATCGCGATCAGGGCGACACCGTTCTGGCGGCAGAAGGGCAGCAGCTCTTCACGCTCCTCATATGGCAGGTCGGGCACGATCAGCGCGTCGACGCCGGTTTCGCGGCAGCGCCGCAGGAACCGGTCGCAGCCATAGGTGAAGATCGGGTTGATATAGGTCATGAAGGCCAGCGGCACATCGCAGGTCAGGCGCAGCCGCTGCACCAGGTCGAAGATCTTGTCGGTCGTCGCGCCGGCCCGCAGTGCGCGGTCGTCGGCGGCCTGGATGACCGGCCCCTCGGCGATCGGATCGGAAAACGGGATGCCAAGCTCGATGAGGTCAGCGCCGGCGGCAGCCATGCCGAGCACCAGCTCAGCGGTCACATCGAGGGTCGGGTCGCCGGCGGTGATGAACGGGATGAAGGCCTTGCCGCGGGAAAAGGCCCGCTGCAGCCGTGCCGCCGAGGTGGAGCCGGCTGCAGCAGAGGCGGCATGGGAAGTGGCGCGATCAGCGGCGGCGGCATCATGGCCGGTGGTGGCACGGGCAGCCGACGCGGTGCCGGCAGTTGGATTCACGGAAGACTTGATTTCACTCATGGACCTGTACCCCCCGATAGCGGGCAATCGCCGCCACATCCTTGTCGCCCCGCCCGGACAGGCAGATGACCAGCAGACTGTCCGGACCCAGGGTCGGCGCCAGCCGACGGGCGTGCGCCACGGCATGGGCGCTCTCGATCGCCGGGATGATCCCCTCGGTCCGTGACAGGTACTCGAAGGCATCGACCGCTTCGTCGTCCGTAACCGGCACGTATTCGGCGCGGCCGGTGTCACGCAGCCATGCATGCTCGGGGCCGACCCCCGGGTAGTCAAGGCCGGCCGAGATCGAGTGGACCGGTGCGATTTGGCCATATTCATCCTGGCAGAAATACGATTTCATGCCATGGAAAATACCGAGCGAACCGGTCGCCATGGTGGCGGCGGTACGGCCGGTATCAACGCCCAGGCCCGCTGCCTCGCAGCCGACCAGGCGGACCGACGGATCGCCGATGAAATCGTGGAACAGCCCCATGGCATTGCTGCCGCCGCCGACACAAGCCATGACCACGTCCGGCAGCCGGCCTTCCTGCGCCAGCATCTGCTGCTTGACCTCGCGGCCGATGACGCTCTGGAAATCGCGCACGATCGTCGGGAAAGGATGCGGCCCCATGACCGAGCCCAGCACGTAATGGGTGTCGTGCACCCGGCGCGTCCATTCCCGCATGGTCTCGTTGACAGCGTCCTTGAGGGTCTGTGTGCCGCTGGTCACGGCATGCACCTTGGCGCCGAGCAGCTCCATGCGGTAGACATTGAGCGCCTGGCGCTCCGTGTCCTCGCGCCCCATGTAGATTTCGCACTCGAGGCCGAGCAGGGCCGCGGCCGTGGCCGTGGCCACGCCATGCTGGCCGGCGCCGGTCTCGGCGATGATGCGCGTCTTGCCCATCGCCTGCGCCAGCAGCGCCTGGCCCAGGCAGTTGTTGATCTTGTGCGAGCCGGTATGGTTGAGGTCCTCGCGCTTCAGGTAGATCCGCGCCCCGCCCAGGTCGCGCGTCATCTTCTCGGCAAAGTAGAGGCGCGACGGCCGCCCGGCATAGTCCGCCAGCAGCCGGTCAAACCGTGCCATGAAGGCGGAGTCGGCCCGGAAATGCGTGTAGGCCGCCTCCAGCTCGATCAGCGCGTTCATCAGCGTCTCCGGCACATACTGTCCGCCGTGGATGCCGAACCGTCCCTTGTCCATGTTCTTTCTCCTCCCGATCCGCGCCATCCGGCCGGCCCGTCCTGGCCGTGCCCTCCGGATGGCTGTTCCGGTGCGCCGTCGGCGGCCGGAATACAAAAAGGCCTTTGTCCCCCATGAAAGGGACAAAGGCTGGAATGCCTCTGCGGTACCACCCTGATTGGCGCAGCAAGCGCCCGCTCCATCCGCATGCGTCAACATGCGACCGCCTGATAACGGGCCGGTTCCCCGTAAGCGCCTACTCTCCGC
>CAYOHO010000452.1:0-2098 GCA_964403755.1 uncultured Oscillospiraceae bacterium | reverse complement strand
GGACGTCGATGACCGGTCCGATGATCTGGGAAACATAGCCTTTAGCCATAATATTGCTCGCTTTCGTGTCCTGGCGTTTTCATGCTTTTCGGGTCAGCCTCCGGATCAGAAGATGTCCGGCCCGCTGGCAGGGCCTTCGGGGCTCCGGAGGGCCTCACCGGGTCCCGGCTGTGCGGCGAGCACCTCGGCGCCGCCGACAATTTCGGATATTTCGCTGGTGATGCGGGCCTGGCGGGCCAGGTTGCGCTTGAGTGTCAGGTCGGCCAGCATCTCCTCGGCGTTTTCGGTGGCGTTCTCCATTGCGGTCATGCGGGCGGTCTGCTCGCTGGCAAAGGCTTCAGCGAGCACGCCGTAGACCATGCCGTTGAGATACGTGTTGATGAGGTAGTTGACGACCTCTTCCGATGACGGCAGGAACTCAATTTCTCCGCCTTCGGTGAAGCCCTCCTCCTCGAAGCGGTACTGCTCCGGGATCAGGGCATCCAGGGCGCTGGCGTTGACCGGCAGGACGCGCGTGACCATCGGCTTCATGTTGATCGCCGACTCCATGCGGGTGTAGATGAAATAGACCAGGTCCAGCTGGTGCGTCACATACAGGTCGAAGATGTAGGCGGAGATGTCGCGGGCCCGGTAATAGGTCGGTTCGCTGATCGGGTACTTGAATTCCTCGACCACATGGAAGCCGTCCTTGATCAGCCGGTCCTTGCCAATGCTGCCGGCAACGTAGAGCGAGACATCTGTCTTCAAGCCCTTCTCGATATTGTCGATCGTCTTCGCATGAATGTGGTTCTCCGTCGTCTGGACGACGTTGAGGTTGTAGGCGCCGGCCAGCCCCTGCTCGCCGGTGAGGATGAAGTAGCCGATCTTCCAGGTCTCGCCCTGCTTCTTCTGGCGCACCTCGAAGAAGGGGTTTTCGACGAAGGCGCCGCTTTCGCGGAGCTCGACCATGCTCTCGGCAACCAGGGCAAAGAAGGGCATTGTCCGCGCCAGCTGGCTGCGGGCCTTGCGCATCTTGGCCGAGCTGATCAGCTGCATCGCGTGCGTCATCTGGCCGATGTCGCGCACGGTCGCCATCCGCTTCTTGATGTTGGTCAGCTGTTCCATTGACCGTCTTCCTCATGTTCGGGCGACCAGGTCTCAAGGAAGGTCTTGACCAGGGTGTCCACCGTCGCGGCGTTGGCGTCGGTAAACTGGCCGGTGGTCCGGATCGAGTCAAGCAGTTCGGGGTGCTCGTTCTCCAGGAAGCGGATCAGCGCGTCCAGGAAATCGCGGATATCCTCGCGGTCCAGGTCGCTCAGGGTCTCGCGGGTGGCGAGATAGAGCATGACGACCTGCTGCTCCATCGGCAGCGGCGAGTACTGCGGCTGCTTCAGGACCTCGAGCAGGCGCTCGCCGGTGCGCAGGGTCTTCAGGGTCTCCGGGTCGAGGTCGGAACCGAACTGCGAGAACGACTCCAGCTCGCGGTACTGCGCCAGGTTGATGCGCAGGGGGCCGGCGACCTTCTTCATCGCCTTGGCCTGGGCCGCGCCGCCGACACGCGACACTGACAGGCCGACGTTGATGGCCGGGCGCTGGCCCGAGAAGAACAGCTCTGTCTCGAGGTAGATCTGGCCGTCCGTGATCGAGATCACGTTCGTCGGGATATAGGCCGAGATGTCGCCGCCCTGGGTCTCGACAATCGGGAGGGCGGTGACCGAACCGCCGCCGAGGTGCTGGGCCAGGCGGCCGGCGCGTTCGAGCAGGCGCGAATGCAGGTAGAAGATGTCGCCCGGGAAGGCTTCGCGGCCCGGCGGGCGGCGCATCAGCAGGGAGATGGCGCGGTAGGCCTGGGCATGCTTGGTCAGGTCATCGTAGATGACCAGCACGTCCGCCTTCTCGGTATACATCAGCTCTTCGGCGAGTGCGCAGCCGGCATAGGGCGCCAGGTACTGGAGCGCGGCCGACGTGCTGGCGCTGGCGACGACCACGGTGGTGTACTCCAGGGCGCCGTGCAGGTCGAGGTTGCGGACCAGCGCAGAAACGGTCGCCATCTTCTGGCCGATCGCGACATAGATGCAGTGGACGCCCTTGCCCTTCTGGTTGATGATGGCATCGACGG
>CAYOHO010000451.1:0-2101 GCA_964403755.1 uncultured Oscillospiraceae bacterium | reverse complement strand
GGCGGGTTCGTGACCTGGGCGAACAGCTGCTTGAAGTAGGAATACAGCATCTGCGGCTGGTCGGAGAGGACGGCGAGCGGCGTGTCGTTGCCCACCGAGGCGAGCGGCTCGACGCCGTCGGCCGCCATCGGCAGCATGACGTTGCGGACATCCTCATAGGTGTAGCCGAAGGCTTTCTCGCGCTGCTCCAGGGTCAGGCTTTCGCCGGACGGTGCAGCGGCGCCAGATGACGCGGCGGCTGCCTTCCCGACGCCCGTTGCAGCCGGCAGGCTCGCGAGGTCGACGAGGTTCTCGTCCAGCCAGATGCGGTACGGCTGCTCGGCCGCCATCTGGGCCTTCAGCTCATCGTCATTGACGATGCGGCCGGCCTTGGTGTCGATCAGCAGCATACGGCCAGGACGCAGGCGGTCCCGGTGCAGGATCTGGTCGGCGGGAATGTCGAGCACGCCAGTCTCGGAGGCCAGGATGACCAGGCCGTCCTTTGTGACCGTGTAGCGCGATGGGCGCAGGCCATTGCGGTCGAGGATGGCGCCAACCTGGGTGCCGTCGGTGAACGCCATGGCGGCAGGGCCGTCCCAGGGCTCCATCAGCGTGCTGTGGTACTCGTAGAAGGCCTTCTGGTCGTCGCTCATGTTCTCGTTTTCCTGCCACGGCTCCGGGACCATCATCATGGCGGCGTGCGGCAGCGAGCGGCCGGCAAGCGACAGGAACTCGAGGCAGTTGTCGAAGATCGCCGAGTCGCTGCCGTCCTCCTGCAGGAGCGGCATCACCCGGGCCAGGTCGTTGCCGAACAGGTCGCTCTTCAGCGTGGACTGGCGCGCCTTCATCCAGTTGACGTTACCGCGCAGGGTGTTGATTTCACCATTGTGGATCAGGAAGCGGTACGGATGCGCCCGCTCCCAGCTCGGGAAGGTGTTGGTGCTGTAGCGAGAGTGCACGAGCGCCAGCGCCGATTCGAAGGCGATGTCCTGGAGGTCGAGGTAGAAGCCGTCGACCTGCTCGGCGGTCAGCATGCCCTTGTAGACGATGGTGCGGCTCGAGAGGCTGGCGAAATAGAAGTAGCTGCCGCTGGTCTCCGGCAGTTCCTGGACCAGCTGCTCGCAGCGCCGGCGGATGACAAAGAGCTTGCGCTCGAAGGGGAGGCCGGCTTCTGTACCCGGCGCGCGGCCGATGATCAGCTGGCGGACGGCCGGGCGGTTCGCGCGCGCGGTCTGGCCAAGGGCAGACTCGTTGACCGGCATCATGCGCCAGCCGAGGACGGTCTGGCCTTCCTCGCGCACGATGCTCTCGATCAGGCGCTGGCTTTCGGCCCGCGAATCGGCGTTGCGCGGCATGAAGACCATGCCGACGCCGTAGTCGCCTTCGGCCGGAAGCTCGATTCCGAGCGTCGGGCAGACACGGCGCAGGAAGCGGTCCGGAATCTGGGTGAGGATGCCGGCGCCGTCGCCCGTATTGTCCTCGCTGCCGGCGCCGCCGCGGTGCGACAGGTTGGCCAGGATCTGGAGGGCCTTGACGACGATATCGTGAGAACGCTCACCATTGATCCGCACGACGAAGCCGATACCGCAGGCATCGTGCTCGAACCGGGGATCATAGAGGCCCTGGCGGGCGGGCAGACCGGATGGTGATGAAATCATGGCTTTGACCTCCTTGTCAGTGCTGGCTTCACCAGTCTTCCGCTCGGGCACAGGGAATGATGAACTTCCGGCATCCCATTCTTGCAAAACGGGCGGCACACGGCCAAATGGGAAGACCGGCGCCGGGACAACAAAAAAGCGGCCATGCAAAGACGAAGCCCTTCGTCTTTGAAGTCCGCTTACCCGTGACAATCGGTTGGAATGGTTGGAATCAGAGCCCTTTAGCCTGTTTTCGCCGCCTGTGCCGCCTGTATGCAGCACCAGCCACCGATTTCGGGGTCATTATAGCACGGTGGATACAGCGCATCAATATTGTACGGAAAAATCGTACATCTGCAATATTACAAGTCTTAACTTGCATATCGACTGTTCAAGTTGACAAAATCGCGGATTTGGGCGCGCCGGCAGGCGGCCGCCGCACGTGAAAATAGGCGCCCCGCCGGGATGGCGGGGCGCCCTGTACG
>CAYOHO010000450.1:0-2106 GCA_964403755.1 uncultured Oscillospiraceae bacterium | reverse complement strand
AGGTACTAGAGGTCGTTGAATTCCGTGAGCAGGTGGTGGATCGGGCAGCCGGTGGAGGCCCCCTTGATCAGCAGGCCGGTATGGCAGAACGGGATGCCGCAGTCCATGCAGCGCGCGCCCTGCCGGCGCTGAGCCTCATCACTGAGCCGGTTGTGGAATTCGCCAAAGTCCTTGATGCGCTCGAGCGGCTCGCGGTCAGTCGGCAGCTGGCGCTGGTAATCCATGAATCCTGTGGGCTTGCCCATATGTCCTCCTCTTGCCGGCCGCGTGCTGCCGGCTTCACCAGGCGTCGTGTTTCGACGTGGAAATTCCTTGCCTGGCTTATGAGCCGCTGATACGGGCGGCGTCTCCGGTGTTGATCTCGAAGGCGCGCATGACGGCCTCGTCACCGCTCAGGCCTTCGGCCTCGGCCTCGGCGATGGCGCCCAGCATGCGGGCGTAGTCGCGCGGCATGACCTTGATGATGCGCTGGCGGCTGCCGGACCAGTCCCTGAGGATCCGGGCGCCGCGTTCGCTGCCGGTGGCGGCGACATGGCGCTCGATCAGGGCGCGGACCTCGTCTTCGTCCGGCTGGCCGGCGAGCAGGCAAAGGTCGACCATCTCCGTGTTGCAGTGCTCGGCGAAGCGGCCGCTGGCATCGAGCACGTAGGCGATGCCGCCGGACATGCCGGCAGCAAAGTTGCGGCCGGTGGGGCCGAGCACGATGACCCGGCCGCCAGTCATGTATTCGCAGCCATGGTCGCCGACACCCTCGACAACGGCGTGGGCGCCGCTGTTGCGGACACAGAAGCGCTCGCCGGCCTGGCCGCGGACGAACAGTTCGCCGCTGGTGGCGCCATAGAGGGCGACGTTGCCGATGATGATGTTGTCCTCGGGGCGGAAGGCCGCGTCCCGCGGCGGGACGATCGCGATCGAACCGCCGGAGAGGCCCTTGCCGAGGTAGTCGTTGGCGTCGCCCTCGAGCCGCAGCGTCATACCGCGCGGGATGAAGGCGCCGAAGTTCTGGCCGGCGGAGCCGAGGAAGTTGAACCGGATGGTGTCGGGCGGCAGGCCCTCGGCGCCGTAGCGCCGGCTGATTTCGCTGCCCAGCTGCGTGCCGGCCACGCGGTCGGTGTTGTGGATCGGCAGGGTTGCCTCCACGGGCGTCCCCTTCTCAAGGGCAGGCCGCGCGACGGGAATCAGGATCCGCTGGTCCAGCATGCGGTCCAGGCCATGGTCCTGCTCGATCGTGCAGCAGCGGATGGGGGCGCGGCCGTCGGTCCCGACCCCCGGCTGATGCAGGAGCGGCGACAGGTCGAGGCCCTTCGCCTGCGGGTGCGCCGCCAGGCGGTCGGGGCGGAGCCGGTCGGTGCGGCCGACCATTTCCGTGATGGTGCGGAACCCGAGCATGGCCATGTATTCGCGCAGCTCGCGGGCGATGAACCGCATGAAGTTCTCGACATACTCCGGCTTGCCGGCGAAGCGGGCCCGCAGCTCGGGGTTCTGGGTGGCGACGCCGACCGGGCAGGTGTCGAGGTTGCAGACACGCATCATGACGCAGCCGAGCGCGACCAGCGGACCGGTGGCGAAGCCGAACTCCTCGGCGCCGAGCAGGGCGGCGATGGCGACATCGCGGCCGGTGAGCAGCTTGCCGTCGGTCTCGACGACGATGCGGCTGCGCAGGTTGTTGAGGATCAGGGTCTGGTGCGCCTCGGCCAGGCCGAGCTCCCAGGGCAGGCCGGCATGGCGGATGCTGGTGCGCGGCGAGGCGCCGGTGCCGCCGTCATGGCCGCTGATCAGCACGACATCGGCGCGGCCCTTGGCGACGCCGGCGGCGATGGTGCCGACACCGACCTCGGAGACGAGCTTGACGCTGACGCGGGCTTTGCGGTTGGCATTCTTGAGGTCGTGGATCAGCTCTGCCAGGTCCTCGATTGAATAGATGTCATGGTGCGGGGGCGGCGAGATCAGGCCGACGCCCGGGGTGGCGTGGCGGGTGCGGGCGATCCAGGGATAGACCTTGCGGCCGGGCAGCTGGCCGCCCTCGCCGGGCTTGGCACCCTGAGCCATCTTGATCTGCAGCTCGCGAGCATTGACCAGGTAGTGGCTGGTGACGCCGAAGCGTCC
>CAYOHO010000449.1:0-2124 GCA_964403755.1 uncultured Oscillospiraceae bacterium | reverse complement strand
ACGGGGGTAAGGGTAATCAGGAGAGCGAACAACGTCGAAAGGTATATATACGAAAAAGTAGCACGTCAATGTGAAAAGTAGTAATTGCCAAGTAGACGCGTATTCTAGTAGTTCAATGGCAGAACGCCGCTGTGACATGGCGGAGATAGTAGTTCAATTCTACTCTGGAATACCAGTCAAACATTTGACTTCTTCCGAAAAATGTGCTATAATAAGGTATAACGAAAGAAAGGAAGCGCGCTAATGGAAAAAATTCAATGTAATTTTGCGAAAATGCGTCCTCGTTCTGACATTGGAACCATCTACAAGGTCGCCGGTGCGAACTTGCGCGATAACCCCAATGTGACGAACATTCAGCAGATTCAGGCGAATTCAAAGACCATCGCTCAAATTGAGCGCATCCTTTACCGCGGCGCGCGACGTACTTTCAACTACATGACTGAAAAGCGCATCCAGTCGATGGTGTCTATGACAATGCTTGGATGGGCGCCCTCAACTAACGAAGATGTGCCTGATAATGAGTTATGGATTCTTTCGGCTGAAGAGTTGAAGGAGCAGAGGGACGCGCGAGCAAGAGGTGGCACGTGAATAAAGAGTCAATTCCCACCGAATCGCTGATAGCCATCGGCCTTGCTTGGAGTTTTCTTGGAACTCGCGGTTGGCAATCTATTGTTGGGATCGTAACTACTGTGATCATAATCCACTACACTGGGTGGAAATGGTCGCGATAATCTATGCCTCGCTCGTATAACGGAAATACAATAGTTTTGTACTCTATTTATGCGGGTTCGACTCCTGCGCGAGGCTCGTCCACAAGAGCAGACCTTCTCGTGGTGTGGATGTTTAGACTAATTGCTCAAGTATATAAAGAGGAGGCATAATTTGCCATACATTTATAAGATCACCAACACTGTCAATGGGAAACAGTATATTGGGAAGACGGTATTTTCTGTCGATTCTAGATTGAAACAACATTTTAGAGACGCTAAAAAGACCAGCCTTCAAAAAAGACCGCTATATAGCGCCATATTGAAGTATGGACAAGACTCATTCAATTGTGAAGTAATCGAAGAATGTGCGCCTGAAAATCTTTCCGAAAGAGAACAGTATTGGATACTATACTATAATACCTATGGCAATGGCTATAATGCCACCTTTGGTGGAGACGGGAAACAGCGCATTGACTACAATAAAGTCGTAGAGCTATACCGAGAGCACCAAAATTGCGTAGTAGTAGCTAATATTATGGACGTATTTCCAGAGACTATAAGGTCGATACTAAAATCTATGAATGAATCAGTTACCCCCGCTATTGAAGTAATCAAAAAGAAAAGTTCTAAACAAGTAGTTCAATTGAACCTAAAAAATGAGCGGATCAATATTTTCCCCTCGATTTGGGAGGCCTCTCGCATCATGGTAGAGTCTGGATATTCGACTAATGTGAATAGCACTAAGACGCATATTTCAGAGGTATGCCATGGCAAAAGACAAACTACTTGCGGTTTCAAATGGGAATTTGTCGGAGAAGAATAAATTCTCATCCGGCTCCATTGGGTAATGACGGCCTACACCGCCGTATAATTCCCGCATTGTACTGCCCAATGTTTTAGGATGCAGTCGTAGTTGGTGCACTAGCGTTATTGTGCGCTCGTGTGGAGAGATTGCCCCATTTCGATCCTCACTCCGCCGTTACGTGAAACGGTAAAATAAAGATGTCTCGAAATCGTGAGCGGTCGCCGATAACCGCAGCAACGTTAGGCTAAACAACAACAAGGCTACTTGCGCAAGGGGTTCACGGTCATCCTCTCCACGGAGAAAAATCGTGCCGAATAACGTCAAAGAGAGGTTCGGCTCTTCACGCGCCTGATTACGTTAGGGCGCACCATGTGGTAGTAGCTCAGTTGGTAGAGCGGTTGCTTGCCAAGCAACAGGCCGCGGGTTCAAGCCCCGCTTATCACTCCAAGGGAGTCTGCGCCCCTATAATGCGGACAGGAGTAAGGCGGCAGCGCTGCCTACTTACACTGAGGTCCGTTGCGGGTAAACAGTGCTTCGAACGACAGCAGATACAGGCACTCCCTACCAGCCCTTATAGGCATAACGGGTCCAACGGGTTCATGGTCGGCC
>CAYOHO010000448.1:0-2132 GCA_964403755.1 uncultured Oscillospiraceae bacterium | reverse complement strand
CGGTGCCTGGCGCCAGCTTGTCGAGCACCTGGATCATTTCGATAATGTTGTCCAGATGTCTTTTCGGCAGGACCAGTGACAGGTCACCCGGCGTGGCGTCCAGGGTCGGCTTGACGAAGCTCTGCGTCATGCGGTGGGCGTTGGTGCGGCGGCCATCGATCAGGTCGCCGAAACGCTGCATGAGCACGCCGCCGCCCAGCATGTTGGAGAGCGAGGCGATGCGCTTGCCGTACTGGTAGGGCTCGCGGAAGGGCGAGGTGAACTTGTTGCTGACCAGCAGGGCAAAGTTGGTGTTCTCGCTCTGCAGGGCCGGATCGGTGTAGCTGTGGCCGTTGACCGTGATGATGCCGTCCGTGTTCTCGGTCACGACATAGCCGTACGGGTTCATGCAGAACGTGCGCACCGGGTCCTTGTACTGCTTGGTCCGGTAATGCAGCTTGGCTTCATAGACCGCATCGGTGATTTCCTTGAACACGATGGCCGGCAGTTCCACGCGGACACCGATATCGACCTGGTTGTTGATCAGCTGCAGGCTAAGGCGGCGGCACTGGTCGCTGAACCATTCCGCGCCGGAGCGGCCGGGCGCCACGATCAGGTAGCGGCAGGCAAACTCGCCCTGGCTGGTCTCAAGCACGTATCCGTCATCGGCAACGGGATTGATGCTCTGCACCTTGGTGTTGCAGAGCAGGTCAAGATGCTGGTCCAGCCAGGCAGCCTGCGCGGCCAGGATCTCGCGGTTGCGCTCGGTTCCCAGGTGCTTGCAGCGGGCATCCATAAGATGCAGGTCGTAGCCGATCGCCCGGCGGCGGATGGCGTTCGCTTCCGGCGTGAAGGTGGAATGGAACACTTCCGTGGCGCCAAAGTGCTGGTTGATCTGGTCGACGTACTCGATCAGCGACATCACGGCTTCATCGGAGATGTAGTCGTTGAGCCAGCCGCCGAACTGCGTGGTGAAGTTGAACTTGCCGTCCGAGAAGGCGCCGGCGCCGCCGAAGCCGCGCATGATGCCGCAGGTGGCGCAGTTGATGCAGGTATCGACTTTCTTGCTCACGATCGGGCAGCTGCGCCGCTGGATGTCCGATCCCTGTTCGAGGATCGCGACTTTCAGGTCCGGACGGCTGCTGGCCAGCTCATAGCCGGCGAAGATGCCGGCCAGGCCGGCGCCGACGATGACGACATCGTATTTTTTGGTCATGTGCGGGGGTCCCTTTCTGGTGCGGTCAGGCCGGCTGGTCGACGCGGACAAAGCCGAAGCCTTCCATGCGGGCAATGCCCTTGTCGACGGCAATCGCGCGCAGGCGGTCATAGAGCTCGGCCCAGGTAGCGTTGAAATAGGGCAGGACGAACAGGGTGCCGACGCCACAGGCCAGGACGCCGAGCAGGAACCAGCCGATGAAGGACAGGTCGAGCACGAACATGTCGAACTTGTGGCCGCGGGTCATCTCGATCGAGAGGTTCAGCGCCTGCTTGCGCCCGACAGCCGGATTGTCGCCCAGAATCCACGGAACCAGGCGGTAGGCGTAGGCGCGGTTGACGACAAACAGCGACAGGAACAGGATGCCGAGCAGATAGACGATGAACAGCACCGCGCCGAGCGGATTCATCATTCCGGAACCGGCCCCTGTTCCGGCGCTTCGGATCACGACAAACGGAACAAGAAGGGAGATGCCGCCGACAATCGCAAAGCCGCCCGGCAGCAGGCCCCAGAGGAAGAGATGCAGCCCGCGCCAGAACTGGGCCGCCACGGTCTGCAGGTAGCTGCCGGAGCGGAAGAGGCTGAACATGAAGCCGATCGAGGGCGGGGCTGTCATCTCGCGGCTGCGCGAGAACCAGCGCATGCCGCCGGCTTCGACGACGCTGGAGACGAAGATGACGAACAGGATACCGAACAGGGCGGCAAACAGGGTGCCGGCAACGATCAGGCCAAGGAGCGGACCGTTGATCCGCGAGAAGAAGTCGGTGATCGTGCCCTGCCAGCTGCCCGAGCCCCAGTTCTGCGTGAAACCGCTGCGGAAGCGGTTCCAGTCAGTAGAATCGAACTTGTAGTTGAAGCTGGAGCCGATCCGGCCGCCACCGATCAGCGCCAGGATGAGTGCGACCGCAAAAGCATTCCAATAGCGGCCCTGCAGGTG
>CAYOHO010000447.1:0-2150 GCA_964403755.1 uncultured Oscillospiraceae bacterium | reverse complement strand
CAGCCTTGAACAGGATCTCCGACGGGATGTGGACGATCTTCGGCTCGACGCCGACGATGCGGCCGAACTCGAGGTAGAGGTCATCCCACACGTTGCGGAATTCGCTTGTGACCTGGAAGGCCTCGCCGAGCGCCTTCGGGTTGCCGGCCAGGGCGACATAGCCGCGGGCCAGGTCCGGCACGAAGGTGAAGCTCCAGGAAGTGCTGCCGTCGCCGAACATGACCAGCGGCTTGCCCTTCAGGATGCGGTCGACGATGCCATAGTTCTGGCGCAGGACCCCGACATTGGCGGCGCCGGGGCCAAAGGTCAGCGAGGGTCGGATGATGGTGAGCGGGATCTCGCCGCGCTCCGAAGCCTGCCAGAGATAGCGCTCCATCTCGGCCTTGTTGAAGGCATAGGGGAAGGCGGGATCATCCCAGAGAACCTCAGCCGACTCGACTGTGGGCACGGTCCGGTAGGGCCGCTTGTAGGCCGCAACGCTGGAGGTGACGATGACCTGACCGGTCCTTCCGCTGAAGGCGCGCACGGTCGAGCGGGCATCAGCCTCGTTGAAGCAGATCATGTCGATGACGACATCATAGGACGTCTGCTGCATCGCAGCCTCGAAGGCCGCCCGGTCGGAGCGGTCGCCGGTCAGCTGGCGCACCTCGCCGCTGAACGGCAGCGGGTTTCGGCCGCGGTTGTAGACGGTGACGTCGTCCTGCCGGGCCAGCAGCTGGTCCACGATCGACCGGCTGATGACGCCGGTTCCGCCCAGAATCAGTACTTTCATGATGTCCTCCTTGTGCTGACTGGATCGCCTCGCCTGTCCGGGGCATCCGGTACGCCGTTTTCCCGCTTCATTCTACCGGATCACGCTGGCGGATTCTTTCTGATATTCCACGATTTTGTCCACTTTCGCACCGTCCTGCGCTCGGTTCCGCAGCGGCAGCCGGCAGAACCGGGCGTCCATTTCCATGGCAGCCGCATCCGGCAGAACCGGGCGTCCATTTCCATGGCAGCCGCATCCGGCAGAACCGGGCGTCCATTTCCATGGCGGCCGCATCCGGCAGAACCGGGCGCCCGGTTCCACAGCTGCGGCTGGGGGCAGGCCGGGCGGCAGCGTCAGTAGCGGCGGCTGGCGATGTACCGGGCGGCTGTCTCGGCCGGGAAGATGCCTTCGCTGGAGTGGATGCGCATCGGGACGCGCCGGCCGGCAAGTAGGTCGAGGATCGTCTTCATCAGCTGGTCGCCATAAAGCGGGTTGTTCTCCACGGTGCAGTTGAGCTTGCCGGCGATCATCGCCTCGAAGGCAGCCTTCTCGCCGTCGACTGAGACAACGAGGATATCCTTGCCCGGCTTGAGGCCGCTGGCCTGGATCGCCTCGATCGCGCCCAGGGCGAGGTCGTCGGAGTAGGCATAGAGCACGTCGATCTTCTCGGGGACCTCGGCCAGCAGGCGGGCCATCTGCTGCCGGCCCATCTCCTGGCTGTAGTCGGACAGCTCGGAGCGCAGGATGCGGTAGCCGGCATAGCCGGCCAGCACCTCGCGGAAGCCGCCGGCGCGACCGAGCGTCGAGGAGGATCCCTCCGTGCCCTGGATCTCGACGATGTTCACCGGCTGCTGCTCGCCGAGCCGGCCGACCAGCCAGCGGGCGACACGCCGCCCCTGCTCGACGAAATCGGAGCCGACCCAGGCGGCGCAGAGGCTTTCAGCCGGACCCGTGACACGGCGGTTCGAAAGGACCACCGGGATGCCGGCGGCCTTGGCCTCGGCGAGGACGTCATCCCAGCCGCTTTCGACAATCGGCGCCAGGATGATGGCGCTGACCTTCATGCGGATGAACTCGCGCAGCGCCTCGATCTGGGCAGCCTGGCTGCCTTCGGCGTTGCGGTACACGATGCGGACACCGGCCTGACGCGCGGCGGCGAGCACGGAATCGGTGTTGGCCAGCCGCCACTGCGTCTCAGCCCCAAGCTGCGAGAATCCGACTGTGACAGTGGACGGATCAGCCCGGGCGGGATCCGGCGTCCGGTAGAGCTCTTCGATCTGGGCAGCGACATTCTCGTCCGTCACCAGGTCGCTGCGCAGGATGATCTTCTTGGGCACGCCGCTCTGCCGGTTGAGGATGTCGAGCGCATACTGCATGGCCTCGCGTCCGCCCGTGGCGC
>CAYOHO010000446.1:0-2159 GCA_964403755.1 uncultured Oscillospiraceae bacterium | reverse complement strand
CCAGCGCGAGACCGAGGCCGACATCCGCCGGCACATCGAGGAGGACACGGTGCTGGTGGCCGAAAGCCACGGCAGCATCGCCGGCACCTGCCGGCTGACCCTCCAGGCGGATGGCACGGCCTACTTCAGCCGCTTCGCCGTCGCCCACACCCGGCGCAAGTCCGGCATCGGCAAGCAGCTCCTTCTGGTTGCCTGCGAGCTTCTCCAGCAGGCCGGCGCACGCGAGGTCTGCCTGCACACCGCCATCGCCAACCAGCCGCTGGTCGGCCTCTACACCAGCCAGGGCTTCGAGCTGGTCAGCGTCTCCCACGACCGCGGCTATGCCCGCGGCCTGTTCCGGAAACGGCTGTCGCCTTCCAGCGAAGCCGGTGTCTGAGAACCGATCGCCCGGCCGCCGGTCCCGCACCGGCAGCGCGGATACCCGCCGGTCCCGCACCGGCAGCGGCGCCGGCCAGCCACAGCCGCATCACGATTGAAAAGCAAAAGCCGCCTTCGGGCGGCTTTCGTTTTGCTGATGGAACAGGGCATTCAGGTTTGATGATGAATCCGGGCAATCAGGCTTGATGGATCCGGGCATTCAGGGCCGGAGCAGGGCCGATACCGGCAGGTTGAGGTTGCGCAGCAGCATGAAGGCAAGGCCTGCTGCCAGCAGCCACCAGCCGGTGCGCCGGCCCGGCCGCAGCACGGGAAACAGCCGGACGAGCAGCTGCCGGACGGATCGCAGAGCCGGTTGTGCCGGCTTCAGCACGGCTTCCCATGCTGTCTGCAGCGCCGTCCGCAATCGGGCAGGCAGCAGTCGGCCGGCCCGGGCAGCCAGGCGCCAGCCGGCCCAGCCGGGCAGGCGCCGCACCAGGCGGGCCAGCCCCTGCCAGAGCAGGCCCGCCAGCAGGATGACCGCCAGCAGGTTCTGACGCATGGCGGCCAGAAGGTTGCCGGTCAGCAGCGAGCGGAGCGCGCGGGTTGCCCCGCAGCCCATGCAGAGCACGCCAGTCAGCGAGTAAACCGGACAGGCATAGGCGAAGGGCAGCCCTGGCAGACGCGGTGCGCCGGGCCAGAACCAGAGCACGACGGCGGCCAGGAATCCGGCGGCCATCCCCCGGAGCGCAAGAAGACGCAGTCCGCGGCGAGCGGACTGCGTCTTGATCTGTTCCGGGAATGGCCGGCGAAAATGCGAAATCACGCCATCCAGGGAGGCGGCAGCCGGCTTCGGGCCGGCCGGCTCTGCCGCGTGCCGACGCACCGCGTCTGCCGGGGCGGCCGGTTCTGCCGTGGACCGATATCGATCCGCCGGCTGCGCCATCTCAGCGGTGCAGGAGCGGGCTCACCCGCTTGTACACGACCGCGACAATGATGGAGATGACGAAACCCTTGAACAGGTTGAAGGGAACGAAGACGAAGAGGATCAGGGTCTCGAGGTTCGTGACGAGCGTGTTGCCGACCGCGTTGGTCGCCGCGATGATCGCCGGCAGCGGGAAGTGCACGACATTGATATAGATCGGGATCATGATGAAGTAGTTGATCAGGGAGGCGCCGACGGTCATGACCAGCGTGCCGATGGCCATGCCGAGGTAGGCGCTGCGCCGGGTCTTGTGGTAGCGGTAGATCAGGCCGGCCGTGCCGACGAAGAGCGAGCCGATGACGAAGTTGGCCAGCTCGCCGATGCCGCCGGTGAAGCTGCCGGGCAGGTGGACCAGGTTCTTCACCGCTTCGATCAGGATGCCGGCGACCGGGCCGAGCGAGAAGGTGGCCAGCATGACGGCGATTTCGCTGAAGTCCATCTTCAGGAAGGTCGGCATCAGGGGCACGGTGAACTCGAGGTACATCAGCAGGACAGCGACGGCGGCCAGGATGCCGGCCTTGGCCAGGTAGCGCGCGGCCCGGCGGCTCTTCTGGACACCGGTGTCCCCGGCCCGGCCGGTATCGCGTCCGGCGGGCGTGCGGCTCTCAGCGGCATGCGCGATGCCGGCGGAGAATGCGCTGCCGGTGGTTTCACTCTTCTGGCGGTTCGGTGTGGTCATTCGGCTCATGGATGATAGCCCTCTTTCTCAATGTCCGGGACACGGGACCCTGGCTGCGCCGGATCGAAGGCATGGCCTTTGCCATGAAAAAGCCCCGTCTGCAATAGACGGGGCTGAAACGCAAAACGACTGCAATAGCCG
>CAYOHO010000445.1:0-2174 GCA_964403755.1 uncultured Oscillospiraceae bacterium | reverse complement strand
CCGGTCGCCATTGTTCAGCGCCTCGATGGCTGCATGCTGGGCCGTGGTCGGCGAGGACATGATGGCGTACTGGTGGATCTTGTTCATGGCAGCGATGAGTGTCGCGGGACCGCAGGCATAGCCGATGCGCCAGCCGGTCATGGCAAACGCCTTCGAGAAGCCGTTGACCACGATCGTGCGGTCGAACATGCCGTCCAGCGTGGCAATCGAGCAGTGCACCTGCGGCGGATAGGTCAGTTCGGCGTAGAGCTCGTCGGACAGCACGAGGATGTCACGGCCGCGCAGGACCTCGGCCACCTTCTCGAGGTCGTCCCTGGACATGACGGCGCCGGTCGGGTTGTTCGGGTAGCCGATGACCAGCAGCTTGGTCCGGGGTGTGATCGCGCGCTCGAGATCCTCGGGGAGCAGGCGGAAATCATTCTCCGGATGGCAGGCGATGGGGACGGCCACGCCGCCGGAAAGCATGGCGGTCGACTTGTAGGCAACAAAGCAGGGTTCGGGGATGATCACTTCGTCGCCAGGATTGATCAGGGCGCGCATCGCGAGGTCGATGGCCTCGCTGCCGCCGACCGAGACGAGCACGTCGGTGCGCGGGCTGTAATCGAGCTGGAAGCGGCGCTTCATGTAGCCGGTGATGGCTTCGCGCAGCTCGATGAAGCCCTGGTTCGGCGAATAGTGGGTGTTGCCGTCCTCGAGCGAGTAGATGCCGGCCTGGCGCACGTTCCAGGGCGTGACGAAATCGGGCTCGCCGATCGACAGCGAGATCACGCTGCCCTTCATCTCGTTGGCCAGGTCGAAGAAGCGGCGGATCGCCGAGGGCGGAATCCCGTTGACGCGATCGGACAGGTACTGCTCGTGGTTCATAGCACGACGGCCTCCCGGTCGTCCTGTTCGCGCACGGCAAACTCGGTTCCGTTCATCTTGTACTTCTTCAGGATGAAATGCGTCCGGGTGGAGATCACGTTGTCGAGCGGGGCGATCTTTTCCGAGACGAAGTTGGCGACATCCTTGAGGTTGTCATCCTCGATGATGACCATCAGGTCGAAGCCGCCCGACATCAGGTAGCAGGACTTCACCTGGGGATAGCGGTAGATGTGCGAGGCGATCCGGTCGAATCCCTGGTCACGCTGCGGGGTCACATTCACCTCGATCAGTGCGGTGACCGGGTCGCGCTCGGTCCGTTCCCAGTTGACAATGGCGTTGTAGGCCAGGATGGTCTTGCTCTTCTCAAGCCGCTCAATTTCAGCAGCCACGGAGGCAGCGTCGAGTCCCAGGAGGACGGCGATCTCGTCAGCCGACAGCTTGGCATTCTTTTCCAGCAGGTCCAGGATTTCTTCCGTGCGTCCCATGTACAATCCTCCTATGGCCATTCACGCTGCGCGATGACGGTGCGTTCAGGCATTTGGCTTCGATGTTATCACAATCGGCGCTTTTTTGACAAGGTTAAGGTAGAGCAGGCCCATCAGGCGGCCGCGCATCATGGCCCGGACGGCGATGAAGAAAGCCGAGATCAGGACGCCCGAAAGCCCATTGAGCGTGAAGACCTGGTAGAGGAGGCTCTCGGGCAGGTTCATGACGATCATCAGCAGCATGGCCTGCAGAAAGATGAAGAACTTCATGTGGCGCGTGTCACGGGCGCTGGCGCCCAGGGCATCGGTCAGCTTCATCCCGCCCAGGATCAGGTTGAGCGGCAGGAAATAGAAGGTGGTGAGGAGGATGATGATCGGAAGCATGAGCAGGAAAATGGACAGGAGTGCGGGCATGATGAGCAGGAACCCGACCAGGGCCAGAGCCGGCAGTGCCTTGAGCAGGCCGCGGACTGCCTGGCCGGCCGTGATGTTTTCACGCTCGCCGGCGAAGATGGCGGCATAGAGGAAGGCAGCCAGAAGCGTCAGCAGCGCGGCTGCCACGGAAAGGCCCATGAAGACGAGGTTGCCGCGGGTGAAGGTCGGCGTCGTGATGCTGCCCTGGGATAGCGAATCGAAGAAGGCATAGAGGCCATTGAGATCCGGATCGCTGCCGGGCAGGAAGTAGCTGGCGACGTTGATCAGGTAGCAGGCGACAAAAAGCAGGCGGACAGCCTTTTCCTGTCGGACCTTGTGGAATTTCATCGATTCCAGCAGCAAGAGCAGATTCATGCGTTCCTCCAGATGATGCGGGTCGGGGGCGGGCGG
>CAYOHO010000444.1:0-2175 GCA_964403755.1 uncultured Oscillospiraceae bacterium | reverse complement strand
GACTGATCCCATGACCGATCTTTCGATTGATGTGCTGGCCAAGGGCGTTCTGTTCTCCAGTATGTCGCTCATGCTTTCAGGCCTTCCTCCGGCGGGAACCAGCCGGTTGTCCGGTTGGCGATGCGGACCAGCACCAGCATCACCGGTACCTCGGTCAGCACACCGACAATCGTAGCCAGGGCGGCCGGCGACTTCGCCCCGAACAGCGAGATCGCAACGGCGACAGCCAGTTCGAAGAAGTTCGAGGCGCCGATCATGCCGGCCGGCGCGGCGATGCAGTGGGCCAGCCGCAGGCGCCTGCTGGCCAGATAGGCGATGAAGAAGATCAGGAACGTCTGGAGTGTCAGGGGAACCGCGATCATCACGATGTGCAGTGGGTTGCCGATGATGATGTCGCCCTGGAACGAGAAGATGATCACCAGCGTGAGCAGCAGGCCTGTGATGGTCACGTTGCTGAACTTGGGCAGAAACGTGTTCTCAAAGTAGTCGAGACCATGCCGGCGGATCATCTGCGAGCGGGTCAGGGCACCGCCGGCCAGCGGGATGACGACGAACAGCAGCACTGAAAGCAGCAGCGTCGCCCAGGGGATCGTGATGCCGCCGATGCCCATGAGGAAGGCGACGATTGGCGTGAAGGCGACCAGGATGATCAGGTCGTTCGTCGCCACCTGCACCACGGTGTAGGCAGCGTTGCCCCTGGTCAGGTAGCTCCAGACGAAGACCATCGCCGTACAGGGCGCCGCACCCAGCAGGATGGCGCCAGCCAGGTAGGACTTGGCCAGTTCCGGAGAAATCCAGGACCGGAACACGACAAAGAGGAAGAACCAGGCAATCGCGTACATGGTGAACGGCTTGATCAGCCAGTTGGTCACCCAGGTCACATACAGGCCCTTGGGATTCTTGCCAATATATCGGATGCTGGCAAAGTCAACCTTCATCATCATCGGGTAGATCATCAGCCAGATCAGGATGGCGATCGGGATCGAGACCTGGGCGTACTCGAAGCGGCCGAGAAACTGGGGCACGGCCGGCAGATAGCGGCCGATCAGCACACCGGCGGCCATGCAGAGGATAACCCAGACGGTCAGGTACTTTTCAAAAAAGCCAATCCCGGTTGATGCTTCTGTTTTCCGTGTCATACTGCCCTCCATTGACTGATTTGGTGACTGCATATCCATTTCCTTGACTGAATCGGTGACTGCGCTTCCCGTTTCTTACAGGAACAGATAGCCGAAGGCGTTGAAGGCATAGCCGATGATCAGGATGCCGACCAGAACAATGCCGGCGAACGTGACCAGGAGCCGGTTCTTGACAACTTTCTTCAGCAGGATCATCGAGGGCAGCGACAGCGCGGTGACCGCCATCATGAATGCCAGCACCGTACCCAGTCCGACGCCCTTGGCGACGAGCGCCTCGGCGATCGGCAGGGTGCCGAAGATGTCGGCGTACATCGGCGCGCCGACCGCGGTGGCAATCAGGACGGAGAAGGCATTGCCCCGGCCCAGCACGCTGGTGATCAGCGATTCCGGGATCCAGTTGTGGATCGCGGCGCCGATGCCGACTCCAATCAGCACATAGAGCCAGACCTTGTGGACAATCTCGACCACCTGGTCGCGGGCAAACAGCAGCCGGTCGCGCCGCGTCAGCTCGGGACCGTCGGCCTCAACCAGCCGGTTGGCGAAGACGAACGGCTCCACGTAGGCTTCCAGCTTCAGGTGGCTGATCAGCGACCCGCCGATGACCGCAAGCACCAGGCCGACGGCCACATAGGCGATCGCGATCTTCCAGTTGAAGATGCTCGCCAGCAGGAGCACAGAAGCCAGATCGACCAGCGGCGACGAGATCAGGAAAGAGAACGTGACGCCGATCGGCAGGCCAGCGCTGGTGAAGCCGATGAACAGCGGAATCGATGAGCAGGAGCAGAACGGCGTGATGGTGCCGAGCAGGGCGCCGAGCGCATTGGCGCCGATCCCGTTGAATCGTCCGAGGATGCGGCGGGTCCGTTCGGGCGGGAAGAAGCTCTGGATATAGGAGATCGTGAAGATCAGAACCGAGAGGAGGATGAAGATCTTGATCGTGTCATAAATGAAGAAATGGACGCTGCCGCCGATCCGCTCCATCGTCGGGAGGCCGAACACGCCCTCCACCAGCCGGCGGACCAGGTCGGACAGCCAG
>CAYOHO010000443.1:0-2191 GCA_964403755.1 uncultured Oscillospiraceae bacterium | reverse complement strand
CCAGGATATCACCGTGCGCGGCGCGGTCTCCATCGGCAGGCGGTTGATGGACCCGCTTGCGGAACTGGTCAAAATCGAGCCGAAAGCCATCGGCGTAGGCCAGTATCAGCATGACGTGGATCAGGGGCTCCTTCAGCAGGCGCTTGACGATGTGGTCGTCAGTTGCGTTAATGCCGTGGGGGTGGAAGTCAATACCGCCAGCGTCCAGCTTTTGTCTTATGTGTCGGGCCTGGGACCCGCGCTTGCGGAGAACATCGTCAAACACCGCGACGAAAACGGTCCGTTTGTATCGCGCGAAGCGCTGAAAAGCGTGAAGCGCCTGGGCGCCAAAGCTTTTGAACAGGCCGCCGGATTTCTGCGGATTCGCGACAGCGCCAATGTGCTCGATGCCAGCGCCGTTCATCCGGAAAGTTACGCAATTGTCGAAAAAATGGCCGCCGATCAGGGAGCGAGCGTTGCTGATCTCATGGCTGATGAGCAAAAAAGGCAAAAGATTGTCCTTGCGGATTACGTCACGGACAAGGTCGGCCTGCCCACGTTAAAAGACATTCTGGCGGAGCTGGCCAAACCCGGCCGCGATCCCCGCAGTCAGTTTGAAAATGTGGCCTTTGCCGAAGGCATCGACAAGATCACCGACCTGATTCCCGGTATGAAACTGACCGGCGTGGTCACGAACATCACGGCATTCGGTGCTTTTGTCGATATCGGCGTGCATCAGGACGGTCTGGTGCACTTAAGCGAAATGGCGGACCGCTTCGTGAAAAGTCCGGGGGATGTCGTCAAAGTCGGCCAGAAAGTGGAAGTTACGGTGCTGGCCGTGGATGTCGAACGCAAGCGGATTTCTCTGTCCATGAAGAAGGCGCCTGGAGAAAAAAAGGGGGAAACGGCAGGCGCGGCTAAACCCTCAGGTGATCAAAGAAAACCTATGCATCCGGAAAAACGGCAAGGCAAAAAAACCGGCCGGGAAGCGCCCAAGCCCTTCAACAATCCGTTTGCCGAAGTGCTGAAGAAAAGGAACCAATAACAAAACCGCCGGAGCAACTTCAGCCGCTCCGGCGGTTTCTCATTAAATATCAGGGACAACTTATTTCTTCTTTGACACTTTCTTTACCGCCGGTTTTTTCGCGGCGACCTTTTTAGGTGCTGCTTTTTTAACGGGTGCTTTCTTTACAACCGCCTTTTTCACCGCCGGTTTCTTTGCGACGGGTTTTTTAGCAACAGCCTTTTTGACGACCGGTTTCTTGGCCGCCGGTTTGGCTTTGACGGTTTTTACCGCCACGGTAACGGCTTTCTTTACGGCTTTGGCGGTTTTGACGACCTCTTTGGCTTTGGCAAGAACTTTCTTGGCTGCTTTAGCAACGGCTTTCTTTGCCGGAGCAGCATTTTTCAATGCAGCCTGGGCTGCGGCCAGACGGGCAATGGGTACCCGGAAGGGTGAGCAGCTGACGTAGTTGAGGCCGGTCAGATGACAGAACTCGATGGAGCTGGGATCGCCGCCGTGTTCGCCGCAGATGCCGACTTTCAGTTTGGCATTGATGCCCCGGCCTTTTTCCACGGCCATCTGAACGAGTTTGCCGACGCCGTCGCGGTCCAGCACGCGGAACGGATCAACCGGCAGGATTTTCTTGGCCACATAGTCAGGCAGGAATTTGCCTGCATCGTCGCGGCTGTAGCCGAAAGTCATCTGTGTCAGGTCGTTGGTGCCGAAGGAGAAGAACGCGGCTTCTTTGGCGATCTCGTCGGCGGTGACAGCCGCACGGGGCACTTCAATCATGGTGCCGACGGAATAGTCGACTTTCACGCCGGTTTCCGCCATGACCTTTTCAGCGGTTTCTACAATAATGGCTTTCTGGGAAGCCAGTTCCTTCACGGTGCCGACCAGCGGAACCATGACTTCGGGTTTGGCGTCTACGCCTTCTTTTACCAGCTGGCAGGCGGCTTCAAAAATCGCGCGGGCCTGCATTTCGGTGATTTCCGGATAGGTGATGCCCAGACGGCAGCCGCGATGGCCCAGCATGGGGTTGAATTCATGAAGCGAATCCACTTTGGCTTTGACGGCTTCTACGGAGATGCCCAGTTCATCGGCCATTTCTTTCTGGCTGGCCGCTTCGTGCGGAACGAATTCATGCAGCGGCGGATCGAGCAGGCGGATGGTGACACCGTAACCTTCCATGGCTTTCAAAATGCCATA
>CAYOHO010000442.1:0-2206 GCA_964403755.1 uncultured Oscillospiraceae bacterium | reverse complement strand
GCCATGGCAGCCGTGGCTCCGGTGCTGATCCGGTTCGCTGATGCCGCAGCGCAGCCCGCCGCCATCGCTGTAGAACTGGTTGATCGTCTCCATGATCTGGGGGTGCATGCGGTACTGGGTCGAGAGCATCAGGCGCAGAGGCGACGGCGCCTGGGTGAAGAGCTCGGCGAAAAGGCCGGTCTTCATGTGCTCGGTCTCAGCCTCGGGTATGCCAAGCTCCTGGGCGATCTCCTCATAGGTCTCCATGCCGACCATGGGCGGCAGCTGGCGGTGGTCGCCGACCAGCACGATCCGCTTCGCCTTGAGGACCGGGAGGATGAGTTCGGGCGGCGTCGCCTTGCTGACCTCGTCGATGATCGCCACGTCAAAGGCAGGATACTGGCTGCTGAAGGCGTGCGAGCCGCTCTGGCTGCAGGTGATGCCGATCACATTGGCGCTGTCGATGTACAGCTGCTTGAGGGCGGCAGAGTCGGCCGCGTCCGGCCGGCGAATCCGGTCGGCCCAGGCGGTGACGAGTGCGCGCCGGGCAGCCAGCTGGCGCCGGGCGGCCGTCAGGGCCGCTTCATAGCATTCTGTGATGGCTGCGTCGCCGGCTGCGGCTGCAAGGGCCTCTACCGTAGGCAGGGCGGCCAGACCCGTGAGGGCGGCATGGTAGGCGTCGATCCGCAGCCGGGCAATGGCCTGCTCGGCATGGGCATGGCTGATCTGTTCCTGCAGCGTGTCAATGGCGCTGAGGTTGCCATTGAGGGTCATCAGCATCTCTTCACGGCGGCGGCGGAAGGTGTCGGCCAGGGTGCGGATGGCGTCGGCGACGGCGGGATTGTCGAAGATGGTCTCAACTCGGACCTGTTCGGCCCGAACGATGCGGTCGCTGCTGGCAGACAGCCAGCGGGCGAGTGCCAGGCGGTCTTCAGCCCGGGCTGCCCAGTCGCCGGTCCAGCCGAACAGGATGCGCAGGAAGCCGGGAGCGGTCCGTCCCAGACGAACCAGTTCGCGCCGCAGCCGCTCGGCCTGCTGGAGGTGGTCGTCGAGCCTGAACTCGAAGCCGGATTCCTGCATCAGCGCGACCGAATCGCGGTGTGCGGCGGAATCGCGATTCGCGACCGAATCGCGGTGTGCGGCAGAATCGTGATGCGCGACCAAGCTGCGGTGTGCAGTGGGATCCGAAGTCCGGCCGCGGCTGGAACCGGTTCCCGATCGGCGGGTGACACGCGCCAGGCGCTTCTGCAGCGAGAGGACCTGGCGATCCAGATCACGGCAGACGGCGCGGAAGCGGCTCTCGGCACCGTCGACGCGGCTGCGTTCCCCCGCATACTGAACAGCCGCCGAATTGACTCGGCCGATCAGCGTCAGGGTCCGGGTATCGAACCTGTCCGCATGGGCCGATAGCACGCTGAAGGCCGGTCCAGCCGGGTCGCGCATGAAGCGGTCAAAGGCGCCGTCCAGCAGACGGTACTTCTGGTCGAGTGCCGCGTTCCGCTGCTGCAGCTCGGCGATGGCTGGCTCGCTTTCACGCAGCTTATCCGAGAGCCGGCGCAGGGCGGCGTGCGTCCAGGCGAGATCCGGCACCTGCCGGCTGGCGACCTTGAGCTGGGCATCCGCAGCCGTCAGCTCGGCCAGCTTGCGGGCGCTGGCGGAAGCGGTCTGCCCCAGCCAGGTGGCGATGACCTGGCCCTCGACAAAGCGCAGGCCTTCCGGCTGCACGCTGGCCTCATTGCCCTTGCGCAGGGCGCGGATCCGCGGGTGGTGGACCAGCTTGCCGAGGGCATTGTCGACGGCAAGGTTGGTCTGCGAGGCGATGAGGGTGCGCAAGCCACGGACCGCGTTCTGGTAGCAGATCTCGGCGATGACGGTTGTCTTGCCGGTTCCGGGCGGTCCCTGGATCAGGAACAGGTCGGGGCTGGCCAGTGCGCCTTCGACGGCCCGGCGCTGCTCGGGATTCAGCCCGGGCTGGAGCAGGTCGCCATCGGCCAGTCGGACGGCCTGGCTGCCGGTGGCCGGGAGCCGGGCCTGGCCAGCATCGAACAGGAAACTGTCCAGGCGCGGGTTTTCAGCCTGGCCGCGGGCGAAGGCCTTGAGACCGTTGCGCAGACGGCGGATCTGGACAAGGTCGCCAAGCTGGCTGACAAAGAGCCGGCCGCTGTCCGGCATCCGGAAACGGCCGTCGCTCCGGAGGGCCTGAAACTCGGCATCCATGTCGACCGTC
>CAYOHO010000441.1:0-2219 GCA_964403755.1 uncultured Oscillospiraceae bacterium | reverse complement strand
GGCGCCTTGCCGGCCTGGTCGTTGATGGTCTTGATGTTGCGCACGCCCGCGTAGTCGTTGTAGGCATCAAACAGCTGGTTGAGCTCGCGGAAGGCACGTTCACCCGCCTTGGCACGGCTGTCGAACGTCGCCTTGTCGGGCGCGTAGCCGATGAACTGGATCACCGTGTCGAAGGTGCCGGTGAATTCATAGCTGTACTTGACGCCGTCAGACGGGACAGCCGGCTTCGTTGTCCCGGTTGTCGCCGTGGGCGCAGTCCCCGGTCCGGCTGAACCAGGATTGGCGGCGGACGTGCCTGAAGCCGCAGCGCCGGTGCCGGCTGGTCCGGCCGAACCGGATGTCTGTGTGCTGGTGGAACCGGTCGCCCGGCTCTCCCCTTCCAGGATCTTGCAGCCGGTCAGGGACAGCGGCCCGGCCAGCAGTGCCAGGGCCAGGACGCCGACCATCAGGCGCAGCAGCGGGCCGCCGCGACGGCCGCCCGAGCCGCTGGAATTGCCCGAACCGCCGGAATTGCCCAATCCGCCTGAACTGCCGCGGCCATTCGAGTTGCCCGTGCCGCCAGATCCAGCCATATCCCGTCCCACCGGAACCGGGCGGAAGGACGGGAAACGGGCGACGACCGGGAAGGCGCCGATGCCGGTGAGTGTACCGGTGACAATGCTGGTCAGCAGCAGCGGCGGCAGGTACATCTGAAGCAGCAGCGGCTCGGCGAGCAAGGCTACAGCAACCAGGATCTGGCCGAAATTGTGGGCGGCTGCTCCGGCAACGCTGAGGCCGACCAGGGAGAAGGCGCGCCCTTCCCAGCGGCCAAGCAGCCACATCACCAGCAGGGCGAGCGTTCCCCCGCCCAGCGAGAAGAACAGCGTCGTCGGCCCGGTGATCAGGCCCAGGATCACCGAACGGGTGACCAGGATGGCCACCGCATCCAGCGGCGTCAGGCGCAGCAGGGCAAAAAGCGTCACGATGTTGGCGAGGCCCAGCTTGATGCCGGGAACCGGGACAATCAGCTCAAGGGGGATCCAGCGCTCGACGATCGACAGGACCAGGGCCAGCGCGATCAGCACCGCATCCAGGGTCAGCCGGCGCACGCGATGACGAAGACGGGCCTGCGAGTCGATCGATGCCCGCCGGGCCGCCGTGCGCGCAGACAGGCCGGTCCGGCTGTGCGGATCCGGGCTTGCCGTGCGAGCGGGTTCAATTGTATTTTGGTGGTCGGCAACGGGCATGAAGTATTGGCTCCTCTTGGGTTCAGCATTTGAGTCATGTGACATATTGTTTGTGTGTTCCAGATCCTGAATTCCGTTCTGTGTTCACGTCAGGCATAGCAGGCGCAGGTGCGCCAAACCCGCTGGCGTCGGCAGCGGTCACTGCATGACAATGTCGATATCGCCGCCGTTTTGCGCCTGCGGACCTGTGATCTTGAGGATCAGGTGGCCCGGCACGCAGGCAGCGACCTGACCGCTGCGCTCGACCCAGCCCGTCCGGACACAGACCTGGTCCGGGCAGTCGGCCTTGGCAAAGCGGATGCGGCCGTTTTCACATGTAAACGTATAGTGATATCCCTGGGCCTCGAAGGTGAAGCTTCCTGCCGCCTGCAGTTCGGACGCCGGCTTCGAGAAGACCACGCGGCCATCCTCGGTCAGCACGGCCACCCGCGTCTGGCCCGCGAGACCGCGCGGCGCACTCAGCAGCAAAACGACGGCCAGCACGGCAACCAGGCCCGTGACCACGAAGTCGCCCCAGCGCAGGCGGCGGTGCCACGGCTGGCGCTCCGGCGCACGATAGCGCGACGCGTTCGGTTCCGGATTCGGGTTCGGATTTTCCATCAAGCCTCCTGGCAAGCCTGCAGCGGCGGGCATCGGCCGCATACGACCTCCCGGCGCTGGACGCCCGGTCAATACGGCGGGTCTGAAATGGGCGGCCAGTGCAGCTGTGCGGAGAACCTTGCAAGCCAGGGACAGGCATACCTGCAAACATTATAACCGACCGGGCAAGTCTTGAGGAGTTCCTTTTTCCGGCTGGCCGAATCAGGGCCGATACAGGACCGATTCAGTCAACGGAGACGGCAGACTCATGTCTCGGCCGTCGTGAACCGGACTTAGTGAACCGACTCGATGTCGCTGCATTCGGCCCCAGCCAGCTCGGCCTGGGTTTCAATGAAGCGGACAACCTCGTCAAGCAAAGCCTGGGCTTGCGGCAGCGAGTTGCTGACAACAGCC
>CAYOHO010000440.1:0-2222 GCA_964403755.1 uncultured Oscillospiraceae bacterium | reverse complement strand
CCGGAAGTCGAGGAGGTCGACAATACGCGCGATGCCGTGCTGGTCATCGACTGCTCAGGCTCGATGCAGGGGGACAGTCTGGCGCTCGCCAAGGAAGGTGTGCTGCTGGCGCTTGGCAGCCTCGAACCCAACGCGCGTTTCGGCATCGTGGCGTTCGGCACGAAATTCATGCAGTTCGACAAGGCGCTTCAGCCGGCCAACCGCAAGAACCTCGACATGGCCCGACGCTGGGTCGGTTACCTGGACAATCTGGGGGGCACGGACATCAACGGTGCGCTTGAACTGGCATTGAAACTTCATGATGGCCACGCCATGGACATCCTTTTGTTAACGGATGGCCAGGACTGGCAAGCCGGCAAGTCCATCAACACAGCAAAGACGATGGGTGTTCGCCTCTTTTCCCTGGGCATTGGCTCGGCAGTCGCCGAAGACGCCATACGGCAGATGGCGGATGACACCGGCGGCGCCTGCGAGCTGGTCGCGCCGACGGAAGACATGTCGGAACGCATCTATAGACACTTCAATCGCATGCGCCAACCGCGGATGTCTCGGTTGGACATCACATGGCCGGCTACCCCGATTTGGGAAAGCCGCCCGGCGCGGGCGTGTTTTGCGGGGGATGCCTACACGGTGTTTGCAGCGCTCCCCGAGGCATCCGATCGCGATGTTAATGTCGCGTTCGAATTTTCCGGACAGGGCACAAAGAGCATCGACGTGCCGCTGTTGCGAGATGACGCTTCTTCCGATGCCATCGTGAGGGTTGGCGCCGGGCAGCGGCTTGCCAGCTTGGCGGCTAAAGACAGGCAGGACTGGGCCGTCAAGTACCAGCTCATGACCAGCGAAACGGACTACCTCATCACGGTCGAGCGCGCCGATGGCGAGAAGGCGACTGACCTTCCCGCGCTCAAGGTACAGCCGCAGATGCTGCCGGCAGGCTGGGGTGGCACCAGTTCCGTCAGGTACAGTCCCGCGATTTATGAGTCACCGATGGTCTGCGCCAGTGCTGCTTCAGCTGACTATTCTCATCTTGAAGTGCCGTCGGTAGTTCGGAGGAGCGCAAGGGTGGAGGTCAATGCACTTGAGTACGGCAAATTCATCGGGAAACTCCAGAAACGGGCGAGGCGGAGCTTGCTGCCCGGGCTCCCGAAGACCTGTAGCGATCTTAAGAAGCTTGCGTTGCAGCCTGCGCTCAGGACACTGCTCGATCGACTGCTGGCTGATCACCCGGACGCGGAAGTCCTTGCCGCGTTTTACCAAGCCTTGCTGGATCACGATGGAAGCGACCAGCTCGAGAGCGGAACCATCGGGGAGATCTCCAGGCTGATCGCCAGTACCAAGCCCGATCATGCCCTGGTAGGGCTGCTGCTCGACTGCCTGAATGTCCTGTATCGGCGCTACCGGGGTTCAATAGCCGCGGAGGCATTGGCTAATTCCGGCGTCGACCGTTACGACATACCGTCCTTCCTTCGCAAACAGGCCGACTAGGAAATTCTCCATGAGCATCGCAATTCATCCTGATATTCCCGCCAGCCTGCGCATGTCAAAACGCATCGTCTTTTTTACGGGCGCCGGACTGTCCGCTGAGAGCGGCATCCCGACCTTCAGGGATGCCGGCAACAGCCTCTGGGCCAATGTCGACCCGATGGCGGTCGCCAGTCTGGACGGTTTCAACCGCGACCCGAAACGGGTCTGGGCATGGCATGAGCAGATGAAACGGCGCTTTTCTGCGGCACGCCCGAACGCGGGCCACGAGGGCATCGCCCTGCTGGAGATGCTCCTGCAACCCGCCACGGTTCAGGTGATCACGCAGAACATCGATGGACTTCACCAGGAAGCGGGCAGCAGCCGGGTACTCGAAATCCATGGCACCGCCCGGCATATCCGCTGCCACCGCCGTTGTGGTTATGTGGCAGCTTGGGATGGCGACGTTCCGCACACCTGCCCGATTTGTGCCGCGCCGGTTCGTCCGGATGTCGTCTGGTTCGGCGAGGGGTTGGATGAGATGTTGTTTACGCTGGCCGAGGAGGCAACTGAAGCTGCCGATGTCTTTTTCTCGATCGGCACCTCGGGCAGTGTCCAACCGGCAGCCAGCCTGGTGACACTCGCGAAAAATTCCGGCGCCTTGCTGATCGATGTCAATCCGGGGACGACTTCCCTCTCCGACCTTGCCGACTTTTCCGTTCGCGCTACTGCCGCCGAGTTTTTCGAGTCCCTGTGCGAGT
>CAYOHO010000439.1:0-2222 GCA_964403755.1 uncultured Oscillospiraceae bacterium | reverse complement strand
TCCGGCAGGTTCAAGCCGGTGCAGCGGCTTCATTCGGAGAAATGGATATGGCGCAGCAGCGGCTTCTCGAGCCAGCGCTTCATGCGCACGTTCCAGGCTTCGCTTTCGAAGCGCGGCTGCACAAGCATGGCGTGCACGCCAGCGAGGCGGGCGGCGACGACATCGGTGAAGATCTGGTCGCCAATGAGCATCGTCTCCGCCAGGCTGTATCCCTGGCGCTGGATCTCGCGGCGGATCTTGCCCGGCAGCGGCTTGCCGGCGTTCGGGATGACCGGGATGCCGAGGGCGGCGGCGAAGCGGATCGCACGCTCGCGGCGGGCGTTGGACGCGAGCATCGGCTGGATGCCGGCGGCCTGGATCTTGCCGATCACGGCATGGGCAAATTCATCGGGCAGCAAGCTGCCATGGGCGGAAAGTGTGTTGTCGAGGTCCAGCAGAACCAGCCGGATGCCGCGGGCCCGGAAGGCCGCATAATCGATCCGGCTGGCATCCCGGGCAGCGCTCTCGGGCTGGAGGCATTCAATCAGTCGCATCTTCCTGGTCCCCTCCTCGATTCTGGAACGAACCGCAATCCGGGCCGGTCCTCTCATTTCAGTATGGTGATTCCGTCCGGACCTGTCAAACCGGACAGGCAGGAAAGGCAGGGCAACAGGCTGTCGCTTGCAGCAAAAAGCACCTGCCAGCCGGACCGGCGGCGGTTTTTGCATGATTTGACGAAAAATGCGTCATCCGTCTGCCATACTTTGCGCAGGCACGCAGGCCGTAAACGATTGAAATCAGGGGACGCGTTGTCTATAATTATCGTGTTTCAGGATTGGAGTGCGCGATATGAAAGTATGTAAATTCGGTGGCTCATCTCTTGCCAATGCGGAGCAGATCCGCAAAGTCTGCGATATCCTGCTCAGCGACCCGGACCGCCGTGTGATCGTCGTGTCGGCCCCCGGCAAGCGGACCCGCGATGACATCAAGGTCACGGACCTTCTGATCGCCCTGGCCAACGCCCGCATCAGCGGCTACGAGGGCGCCGAGGAGCATGATGCGGTCATCGCCCGCTTCCGCAGCATCGCGGACGACCTGGAGATCACCGATGACGTCATGCCGAGCATCATCGAGAACCTCGATTCGCTGCTGGCCCAGGACTGCGCCAGCTCGCTCAAGTACATGGATGCCCTGAAGGCGGCCGGCGAAGACAACTGCGCCCGCCTGGTCGCGGCCTACCTGACCAAGCTTGGCCGCGAGGCCGTCTACCTGAACCCGCGCGATGCCGGCCTGGTGCTCTCGAACGAGTTCGGCAATGCCCAGGTCCTGCCCGAATCGTATACCAACCTGTCCGCCAGCATCGGCAAGATTGCCTGCATTGTCGTCTTCCCCGGCTTCTTCGGCTACACGAAGACCGGCGAGGTCGCAACCTTCTCGCGCGGCGGCTCCGACGTCACCGGCTCGATCCTGGCCGCCGCCACGGGCGCGACGGTCTACGAGAACTGGACCGATGTCGACTCGGTCTATGCCGTCAATCCTTCGCTCGTCCGCAACCCGCATCCGGTGTCCGAGATCACCTATGACGAGATGCGCGAGCTGGCCTACGCCGGCTTCACCGTCCTGCACGAGGAAGCGCTCTACCCGGCCTATGTGAAGGGCATTCCGGTCAACATCCGCAACACCAACAACCCGCTTGCCCGCGGCACCATGATCGTCCGCCACCGCGTCAACTTCGAAGGCATCGTGACCGGCATCGCCGGCGCCAAGGGCTTCTGCACCCTGAGCATCTACAAGTACCTGATGAACCGCGAGATCGGCTTCGCCCTCAAGGTCCTCAAGATCCTGGCCGACGAGCGCATCCCCTTCGAGCACATGCCTTCCGGCATTGACTCGCTGTCCATCGTCATGCGCATCGACGCCTTCCCGCTGGAAAAGGAGCGCATCGTGACGCGCCGCCTCCAGGAGGAGCTCGGCATCGAGCGCATCTCCGTCGACCGCAACCTCGCCATCGTCATGATCGTCGGCGAAGCCATGGCCCGCACGGTCGGTGTCACGTCCCGCGCCGCAACCGCCCTCAGCAAGGCCGGTGTCAACCTCGAGCTGATCAACCAGGGCGCCTCGGAAATCAGCGTCATGTTCGGCGTCCGCGAGGAATACTGCAACTACGCCGTCAAGGAGCTCTACAAGGAATTTTTCCAGCGCTGACGCTTAATTTTCCGGGCGGATCTCCAGGATCACCCGGG
>CAYOHO010000438.1:0-2225 GCA_964403755.1 uncultured Oscillospiraceae bacterium | reverse complement strand
CACCGCCGAGTGAAGCGCCATGCGTGGCGCACTGGAAAAAGGCCTGGGGGCGCATGCGCCTCCAGGGCTTCCTGATTCTGTCGCTTGTCCGGCTGCCGGATGGGGTCCGGCCGTCGGCTGCGGACGGCTGCCGGTTCTGCGGCAGCTGTCTGCTTCTTACTCCTCTTCCTCTTCGAGGCGGGCCTTGGCATCGGCGATGACCTTGTCGGCAACGATCTGCGGGGCCTGCTCGTAGCGGGCGAACTGGATGGTGTACCAGCCGCGGCCCTGGGTCATCGACTTGAGGTCGGTGGCGTACTTCGCCATTTCGGAGGTCGGGACTTCCGCCGAGACCACCTGGCCGTCGTCGTCCGGGTTGATGCCGGAGATGCGGCCGCGGCGCTTGTTCATGTCGCCCATGATGTCGCCGAGGTACTCGTCGGGGATATGGATCTCGACGGTGCTGATCGGTTCGAGCAGGACGGGGCCAGCCAGCGGCAGGCCGGCCTTGTAGGCGAGGCGGGCAGCGATCTTGAACGCCATTTCCGAAGAGTCGACGTCGTGGTAGGAACCGTCGACCAGCGAGGCCTTGAGGTACACGACCGGATAGCCGGCCAGCGTGCCCTTTTTGACAGCCTCCTGCAGACCCTTCTCAACGGCGGGATGGAACGACTTCGGAACCGAGCCGCCGAAGATGTGCTCCTCGAAGGTGAGCTCTTCCTTGTCGCCGGGCTCGAACTCGACCCAGACATCGCCGTACTGGCCATGGCCGCCGGACTGCTTCTTGTGGCGGCCCTGGACCTTGACCTTCTTGCGGATCGTCTCACGGTACGGGACACGGGGCTCCTCGAGCGAAGCCTCGACATTGAACTTGGACTTCAGCTTGCTGCGCAGGACGTCAAGCTCCTGCTCGCCCAGGCCGGAAACCAGCATCTGGTGGGTCTCGGCGTCGTTCTTGACGGTGAAGACCGGATCTTCGTCCTGCAGCTTGTTGAGGCCGGACATGATCTTGTCTTCCTCGCCCTTCACCTTCGGCACAATCGACAGCGACAGGCAGGGCGTCGGGAACTTGATCTTCGGCAGGATGACCGGACGGCTGCGTTCGCAGAGCGTATCGTTGGTCGTCGTGACCAGCAGCTTGGTGATGGCGCCGATGTCGCCGACACCGACCTGGTCGGCGGAGATCTGCTTCTTGCCCAGCATCAGGAACAGGCCGCCCACGCGCTCGTCCTTTTCCTTGTCCACGTTGTAGACCGTGCTGTTCGCCTTGAGCGAGCCGGAATAGACGCGGAAGAGGGAGATGCGGCCGACGAACGGGTCGGCGATCGTCTTGAAGACGATGCCGGAGAATGGGCCATCCCTGGGCTCGATGGTGACGGCGCTGCCGTCGGGCGTCTCGGCATTGACGGCGGGCATGTCAAGCGGCGAGGGCATGTAGTCGACCAGGCGGTCCATCGTGAAGCTGACGCCCCAGTTGGCCGTGCCGGAACCGACGAAGACAGGGTTGAGCGAACCGGCCTTGATGGAGGCGCAGAGGCCCTGGACCAGCTCATCCTGGGTGAAGGGCTCGCCGCCGAAGAACTTCTCCATGAGGGCCTCGTCGCTTTCGGCCGCGGCTTCATTGAGGGATTCCATGAGGCTGTCGATGCTGCCCTGCAGATTGGCCGGAACCGGGATGTCGCGCACGGCGCCGCCCTTGGGGTCGAAGCCATAGGCCTTGCCGGCGATGACGTCGACCACGCCGGTCATCTTGCCATCGGCGAGGATGGGCAGGGCAAACGGCACGACGCCCTTGCCAAAGCGGGCCTGCAGGCTCTCGAGGGCCTTGTCGAAGGAGGCGTTGGCCTCATCCATGCGGCTGATCATGAAGAAGAGGGGCAGGCCGCGCTTGCGCGAGAGGCGGACGGCCTTCTCGGCGCCGACGGATGCGCCGTCCTTGGCGCTGATCAGCACCAGGGAGCTGTCGGCGACGCGCAGGCCCTGCATGACTTCGCCGAGGAAGTCGAAGTCGCCTGGGGTGTCGATGATGTTGATCTTGCAGTCGCGCCACTCGAGGGCAGCCACTGAGGTATTGATGGAAACCTTGCGCCGGATCTCTTCCGGATCGAAGTCCATGACAGTATTGCCGTCCGCGGACTTGCCGAGGCGGTCGATCGCCTTGGCATTGAACAGGACCGCTTCGGCAAAGGCAGTCTTGCCGGCTCCGCCATGTCCAAGCAACGCAATATTGCGAATCTTATCCGCAG
>CAYOHO010000437.1:0-2229 GCA_964403755.1 uncultured Oscillospiraceae bacterium | reverse complement strand
CATCGTCTTCACCCTCTTTGTTGCGGCGCTGATCGGCCTCATCAACGGCCTGTTCGTCGCCAATACAACCCTCCCGTTCTTCGTCATCACGCTGGCCACCCAGATGACCGTGCGCGGCATCGCCTACTGGTTCACCGGCGGCTACCCGATCCTCTCCAACAACGATGGCTTCAACCTGATCGGCAACGGCAACATCGAGATCGCCCGCGGCGACGCTAGCCCGTTCCTGATCCCGTACCCGGTCATCATCATGATCGTCCTGTTCGTGGTTTACGGCACCCTGCTCTCGCGCACCCGCTTCGGCCGCCATGTCTACGCCATCGGCGGCAACCGCGAAGCGGCGATCCATTCCGGCATCAACGTCAAGCGCATCCTGACCGTCATCTATGTCAACAACGCCGTGCTGGCCGCCATCGCCGGCATCATCCTCTCCGCCCGCATGCTCAGCGGCCAGCCCACTGTCGGCGTCGGCTACGAAGGCGAGGCGATCGCTGCCTCCGTTCTTGGCGGCGTCAGCTTCAGCGGCGGCTTCGGCACCATCAGCAGCACGATCATCGGCTCCCTGATCCTCGGCGTCATCAACAACGGCATGAACATGGTCAAGCTCGAATTCTACTTCCAATACATTGCCAAGGGCCTGATCATCCTCTTCGCCGTCTACTTCGACTCGATCAAGAACACCTTCCTGGCCGACCGCCGCGCCAAGCGCCAGCTGAAGAAGGAAGGCGTCGTCTGAACCCACAGCCCCGTACCGGTCACCCGTACCGAATCGAGCTAAGGCAGGCAGACTCGCTCCTCGGACAACCGCACATGCCCTGACCCGTCAAATGAAATGCAGAGACACGACTCAGCCCTGATCCGCAATGAATTCTAGGAGGAACATCCGGATGAAGAATTCCAGAAAGATGATCGCGCTGGTTCTGGCCATCGCCGTCATGGCCTCGATCGTGCTGACCGCCTGCGGCAGCGCCGCTACCACCACCGCCGCTACCACCAAGGCTACCTCCGCTGCTGCCACGAGCGCAGCCGCCACCACCGCCGCTGCCGGCACCACTGCCGCTGCGAAGGGCAAGACCTTTGGCTTCTCCGTCAAGACCCTGACCAACCCATTCTTCGTCAAGATCAAGGACGCCCTCGAAGCCAACAAGAAGGCCGGGGACACCATCCTGACCCTCGACTCCCAGAACGATGTCAACAAGGAACTGGCGAACGTTGAAGACCTGATCTCCAAGAAGGTCGATGGCATCTTCATCACCTGCATGGACATCAACGGTTCCGTCAACTCCATCAACAAGATCCTGGCTGCCGGCATCAAGGTCGCTATCCTTGACAGCCCCAGCGCCAACCGTGACAAGGCCACCTTCTCCGTCATCTCCGACAACGTCCTGGCTGGCTACCTCGCCATGAAGGCCCTCGACGAAGCGCTGCCGGACGGCGCCGAGATCGTTATCTTCGAGAACAGCACTTCCGCCGCCGTTTCTGACCGCATGAAGGGCCGCGACCAGTACCTGACCGAACATCCGGCCGCTGTCAAGATCGGCAACCGCAAGAATGACAAGGGCTCGATCGACACCGGCTTCGCCGCCATGAATGACTTCCTGCAGTCCAACCCGAAGGCCACCGGCGTCTGGGCCATGAATGACCCGTCCGCCCAGGGCATCATCTCCGCCATCAAGGCTGCCGGCAAGAAGGCTGGCGACATCAAGGTCGTCGCCATCGACGGTTCCGCCGAGAGCGCCAAGCTGATCGCTGACGGCTGGCAGCTTGGTTCCTCCGCCCAGTACCCGACCACCATCGGCAAGACCGCCATCGAAGAGATGTACAAGGTCCTCGCCGGCGGACAGCCCTCCAAGCAGGACATCCGCATTGCGACCGAGTGGATCGATTCCAAGAACATCGCCAACTACAAAGCCTACAACATGCAGTAATGCCCTCGATGGCCGGCTAGCCCTGCCTGCGTGAACCGGACCATCAGCCTACCCATCTTTGACAAGCTGTTCTGCATTTTCAGCTGTCAGACTGAGTCAGACATCAGGGGAACCGAATGTTGAAGCGGCCCCGGCGCCACAAGCGCCGGGGCCGCCTTTTTGTGTGCGTGCGGAAGTGATGGAGCCCTTCTGAAAGGGCCCGGCCTTCTGCCATATGCTGTCCGTTTGCTGGACACGGGTCCTGATGCAGGACGCCAAGGGCCAACCGCCGGGCCTTGCGCTTCCAGGCCAGCAGGCAGCA
>CAYOHO010000436.1:0-2244 GCA_964403755.1 uncultured Oscillospiraceae bacterium | reverse complement strand
CGGAGTGAACGACGCCGGAGCCGGCGAAGTCATGGAAGAGCCGGAGGCTCAACCGTCCGCCCGGCAGCCGGCAGAGGGAGCACGACATGTCTGCCGTGCGGCCGAGCCGGCGGAGGTAGGCTTCGTAGAAGTATTCCAGCGTGTCGTGGCGGAAATGGAGATAAGCCTCAAGCCGGTCGCTGTCGAGGTAGTACTGGCCGTGGAAGTTGCGGATGGCGAACCAGTTCGCCTCGAGGGCGCAGGAGAGGTCGCGGATGCCAAGCCGGCCGAAGAGCTCGCGGAACAGGTCGTGGCAGGAGATGCGGCAGCCCGGGCCGCCGCCGATGTTGTAGACATGTCCCCAGAAATCGTCCGGCAGATCGCCGCAGGCATGGCGCAGCAGGACGGCCGAGTCCCGGTCGGTCACATACTCGAGCACGTTGTCGAGGCAGTTGTGGAACATGATGGCATCCTCGATCTCCGCCATCTTGGCCGAGAGGATGCCGGTCTGGCGCAGGCTCACCCAGCGCCGGATGCCGGACTCGATGACGGCCCGCTCGGCGGCGATCTTGGAGACGGCATAGTTGTCGAAGATGCTGGGCTTCAGGGGGTCGCCGACCCGTCCCCAGTGGATCGGGGGCATCCGGTCGCCCGTCTCGGCGATCGTGCCGATGTAGACGAGCCGAACCTCGTTCTCGCGCTGTTCGGCCCTGATGGCGCGGATGATGTGCATCGTCGAGCCATAGTTCGTCTTCATCGTCAGTTCCGGGTGGTAGTCGGCCTCCGGCGACACCAGGGCGCCGACATGGAGCACGATGTCGGCGCCGCTGACGCAGGCGCGGACGTCCTCATAGCGGGTCAGGTCGCCCCAGCGGACCGTCAGGCCAGCCCGGCCGCGGTAGGGGGCCAGCAGCGCCTCGTTCTTCGGCGAGGGTCGGGCGAGGATCACAATGTCGAACCGGTCGCCCGCCTTGAGCAGCTCGTTGAGGGTGGCAAAGCCCATGCTGCCGGTGGCGCCGGTCAGGAAGACCCGCTGCCTGGCCACGGCCGGCTCAGCTTCTGCCTGCTGTCTGTCAGCGCCTGGATCAGCTTCTGCCTGTGACCTGGCCACGGCTATTCCCCCTTCATGCCGATCGCCTGTGTCCGTCCGTCAAGCACGGCCACAGAGAGACGGATGGAGTCGCCGATGGCAGCCTCGATGTCGTCCGGCTGCACGCCAAGCTCCCGGGCGATCGGTTCTCGGTCGATGAAGGCATTGGCGCACATGAAGGGGGCAAAGGCGACCATGTTGAGGCCGCCCTCATGCCCGGCCTGCTTCTGCTTCTTCACGACGCTGCGGGCGAACAGGGCGAACAGGCGGTCGGGGATCGTGATGACCCGGCGGCCCGGCAGGCCCATGTTCCGGTGCACGACCGCCAGCATTTCCTTCCAGGTCAGATTGTAGTAGCCTACTGGCCAGGCGCGGCCGCCCCGGCTGTGCTCGAGCGCGCCGCAGATGCACTGGCCGACCTGGCGGACCGTCACCATCGTTGTGCCGCCGCGCGGGTACAGGGTCACGCCCGGCATGCCGCGGATCTGCTCGACAAGGAACACCCAGACCGGCTTGCGGCCGGGCTGCGTGCCGAAGATGTAGGGCAGCTCGAGGACGGCGACGTCGAAGCCGTCGCCGGCAAATGACAGGGCCATCCGCTCCTGGTCGACGCGGCTGCAGATGTAGGGGTTGCACTCGGCCAGCCGGTAGTCCGGCCAGGCGCGGTCGAAGTGCGTGAAGTAGGAGCCGCAGACCACGACATGGCGGACGCCGCTCGCCTTTGCCAGGCGCAGCAGGCGCTCGAGCGGCGTGATGTTGTACTTGCGGAACATCTCGTAGACAGGCGGCGGCCCCTCGACCCGCTCGTCGATCCCGGCAGCGAACACGAGCCCCTCGCAGCCGGCGAGCCGGGCCATGAGCGTCTCATCATCCAGCTCCATGTAGTTGCCGAACGTGATTTCCATCTCCGGCGGCAGCTCGGCGCCGGCCGGCAGGGGCGGCAGGGCCATCGCCGTCACCTGGTGGCCGTGCGCGATGAGGCAGCGCGCCCCCTCGCTGCCCAGCAGTCCGGTTCCGCCAATCATGAACACCTTCATGTCGTGCCTCCGATCATGCGTCTCTTCATGCCGGGTTCCGGCGCATCGGCCAGGCTGCCGAACGGGCCGCCCCGGCTGGCCGGGCGTCTGCTTCCTTTCTGGATGTCAGTTGCTGTTCATGGTGTCCGGGTCGGGCCC
>CAYOHO010000435.1:0-2247 GCA_964403755.1 uncultured Oscillospiraceae bacterium | reverse complement strand
GCCCGAGAGCAAAATGAACGATATGAAATGAGTCACAGGGAGTGCTCCGATGAGAATATTGGTCGTCGAAGACGAGCCGAAAACAGGCGATTACTTAAAGCAAGGATTGGCAGAAGCGGGTTTCATGGTCGACCTGGCCAGGGATGGCTTAGACGGGCTGCATCTTGCATTGACGGAAGCCTACGACCTGGCCGTGCTGGATGTCATGTTGCCGGGCATTGAAGGTTGGCAGGTATTGCAAGGCATTCGCAAGGCAGGCAAGGACATGCCAGTGCTGTTCCTGACAGCTCGCGAGTCCGTCGATGACCGGGTGAAGGGCTTGGAGTTGGGCGCAGATGACTACCTCGTCAAACCATTTGCCTTTTCTGAACTCCTCGCACGAGTCCGTACCTTGCTCCGACGTGGCTCCAAGACCAAAGAGGCTGATGTGCTGCGTGCCGCGGACCTTGAACTCGATTTGATGCGTCGGCGGGTTACTCGTAGTGGCAAGAAAATAGACCTCACCTCCAAGGAGTTTTCACTGCTTGAACTGCTTCTGCGCCGCCAGGGCGAAGTTCTGCCGCGGTCGCTCATTGCCTCCCAAGTCTGGGACATGAATTTTGACAGCGACACCAATGTCATTGAGGTGGCGATACGTCGCCTGCGTGCCAAGGTCGATGACAGCTTCGAACTGAAGCTCATCCATACGGTGCGTGGCATGGGATATGTCCTGGAAGCCGCCGAATGATGTTGCGCCGAGGGAAATCGCTGACTGCCCGCTTGACCCTGCTCTTTGCCGTTGTTTCGTCCAGCGTGCTTCTGATTCTGGGGTTGGTCATTGCCGAGTTAGTTGAACGCCACTTTGAAGACATGGACCTGGAGCTACTCGAGGGAAAGCTTGAACTGATTCAACATGCGGTCATTTCAGCGCGCACCGAAGGGAACTTCGACGGTTTGTCTGCACAGCTAGATGCCGCCCTAGTTGGTCACCACGGCTTGGCAGTGGGCGTATGGGGCCCGGACGGGAAGCGACTATTCTTGTCAGAAGAAGCGGAGTTTCCCGAGAACAATGCACTTTTGAAACCAGGCCAAGTCCTTCCTAAAACCTGGAAGGGACACGGCGAACAGCACTATCGTGGAATTTCCGGCCAGGCACCTACGGGCATTCAAGGAGAGCCTCCAGCCATGGTTCTACTCTCAACGAGCCTGACTCACCACGACCATTTCATGCAATCGTTCCGAATGACGATGTGGACGGTGGTAAGTCTTGCGGCGTTACTGAGTGGTTTTCTAGGATGGATAGCTGCCCGCCGAGGCCTCGCGCCATTGCGAAATATCGCCCGACGTGCATCGGACATTACCGCCAATAGCCTGGACCAGCGAATTGATGAAGGCGAGATTCCGGTTGAGTTGGCAGAGGTCGTCACCCCGTTGAATGAGATGCTAGGCCGCCTAAAGGAGTCTTTTGACCGGCTGTCGGACTTTTCCTCAGACATTGCACATGAGCTAAGAACACCGGTGAGCAATCTACTGACTCAAACTCAGGTCATGCTCTCCAAGGCGCGTTCGATTGACGAATATCAGGATGTCCTGGCGTCGAATGCTGAAGAACTGGAGCGGCTTTCGCGCACAATCGCCGACATGCTTTTTCTGGCCAAGGCCGACAACCACCTCATCGTTCCCACTCAAGAGCCGGTAGACCTTGAAGCGGAAATTTCGAGCATGCTTGAGTTCTACGAGCCGCTGATTGAAGAAAAATACCTGAAACTGACGTTTCTTGGCCACGCCGAAGTTGATGGAGACCGGTTAATGCTGCGGCGAGCGGTCGGCAACCTGCTTTCAAACGCAATCCGTCATACTCCTGAAGATGGGTTTATCAATATTGCCCTTGAAAATGATGGGGAGAAGGTCAGTATCCGCATTGAAAATAGCGGGGAAACGATACCTTCCGAGCATCTTCCACGGCTGTTTGACCGCTTCTACCGAGTCGACTCGTCTCGGCAACGCACAGGGGAAGGCTCAGGGCTAGGATTGGCGATTACCAAATCCATTGCTCTGGCACATAACGGAAGCGTCAGCGTGTGTTCTATGGATGGAGTGACCAGCTTTTCACTTGGGTTACCAGCAAGGAGGAGCTTTTGAAAATCCTTGCCAAACTTCAGCGACCGCTTTCGAATAGCTAACAGTCCTCCCGTAAATGGAGGCCGAAGGTCGGCTTGGGGTCGTTGGCTGCCCTCCGATACGTCAGCCTCCTAGTTGTGAAAAACC
>CAYOHO010000434.1:0-2251 GCA_964403755.1 uncultured Oscillospiraceae bacterium | reverse complement strand
GGCGACCGGCCGGCCATCCTCGACGATGACCGTCGGCACGACGAACTCGTCCATGACACCGGCGGCATAGGATGCGGCGACGGCTTCAACCGGATCGGCTGCCGTCGGGCCCTCGCCCTCGACCATCGCCCGGTAGGCCTTTTCGACCCGGTCCCAGCGGTTGTCGCGGTCCATGGCATAGTAGCGGCCCATCAGGGTGGCGATCCGGCCGACGCCGATCGCGGCCATGCGGGCCACGAGCTCCTCGGTGTAGCCTTTGGCGGAATCGGGCGGAACGTCGCGCCCGTCATAGAGGGCATGGACGAAGACGTCCTTGAGTCCGCTGCGGGCGGCCAGTTCAAGCAGGGCATAGAGATGCGTGTTGTGGCTGTGCACACCGCCGTCGGACAGCAGGCCATACAGGTGCAGGGCCGTGCCGTTCTCCTTGGCATGCCGGACCGCGCCCGCGAGTGCCTGGTTCTCGAAGAAGTCGCCATCCTCGATTGCCTTGGTGATGCGGGTGAGCTCCTGGTAGACAATGCGGCCGGCGCCCATGTTGGTGTGGCCAACCTCGGAATTGCCCATCTGCCCGCGCGGCAGGCCGACGTCCATGCCGCTGGTGTGGCACAGGGCGTAGGGGTACTGCGCGTGGAAGCGATCGAGGTTGGGGGTGTTGGCCGCCTTCACGGCGTTGCCCTCGACCTGCTCGTTGACGCCGCAGCCATCGAGGATGATCAGGGCAATGGGCCTTTTTTCCAGTCTTGTCATGTGCGGACTCCTTTCAGGGAATGGCGGGGAAGTGCGAGAAAAGGCCGGACACAGCGTGTCGCGGCCTTTTGGCTCAATCGGATCGTACGGGCCGGTGCTGCACCGGGATCAGGCGTGGCCGGCGAGGCAGATGACGCTGAAGTCCTCGGCCTTCAGCGAGGCGCCGCCGACCAGTCCGCCGTCGATGTCGGCCTGGGCGAACAGCCCGGCCGCGTTCTTGGCATTGACGGAACCGCCGTACTGGATGCGCTGGGCGGCGGCGACGGCTTCGCCGTACTGCTCGCGGACCAGGCTGCGGATGAAGGCGCAGACTTCCTGGGCCTGCTCGTCGCTCGCGACCTTGCCGGTCCCAATCGCCCAGATCGGCTCATAGGCGATGGTGATGAGGTGCATCTTCTCGGGCGCGATGCTGGCGAAGGCCTTGGTGATCTGGCCGCGGATGAGGTCGAAGGTCTCGCCCGCCTCACGCTGGGCCAGGGACTCGCCGCAGCAGACGATCGGGCGCACGCCCCACTTGAGGGCTGCCTTGATCTTCTTGTTGACGGTCTCGTCGGTCTCGGCGAAGTACTCGCGACGCTCGGAGTGGCCGATGATGACATAGGGGACGCCCATTTCGGCCAGCATCTGGGCCGAGACCTCGCCGGTGAAGGCGCCCTTGTCCTCGAAGTGGCAGTTCTGGGCGGCAACCTTGACGTTGGTGTAGGCGGTCGCCTCGAGCACGGCGGCAATGGCGGTGAAGGGCACGCCGACGGCGATCTCGGACTGGGCATCGGCGACCAGCGGCTTGAGCTGCTCGACGAGCTTCAGGGCCGCGGCCGGGACGCCGAGGTTCATCTTCCAGTTGCCGGCGGCGAAGGTGCGGCGCGGATTCTTGTCCATGAGGCAGTCGATGCCGGGCAGGACCTTGCCTTCGAGGTACTCGAGCGAGGCGCCGCCGCCGGTCGAGATGTGGGTGACCTTGTCGGCGAAGCCGAGCAGCTCGACGGCCGCAGCGGAGTCGCCGCCGCCGATGATCGAGATGGAGCCGGACTCGGCGACCGCGCGGGCGACCTCACGGGTGCCGGCGGCAAAGCGCGGGAACTCGAACACGCCCATCGGGCCGTTCCAGATGACCGTGCCGGCGCCGCGGATCACGGCAGAGAAGTCGCGGATGGCGTCGGGGCCGATGTCGAGGCCCATCCAGCCGTCGGGGATCTCCTTGCTCGGGACAGTCTGCGACTCGGCCTCGGCCGAGAACTCGGCCGCCACGACGGTGTCGACAGGGAGCATCAGCTGGATGCCCTTGCCGGCGGCCTTGTCGAGCAGTGCGCGGGCGATGTCGAGCTTGTCCTGCTCGCAGAGCGAGCTGCCGATCGAGTAGCCCTGGGCGGCCAGGAAGGTAAAGGCCATGCCGCCGCCGATGATCAGGGTGTCGACGCGGTCGATCAGGTTGTCGATGACGCCGATCTTGTCGGAGACCTTGGCGCCGCCGAGGATGGCGACGAAGGGGCGCTTCGGCTCGGCG
>CAYOHO010000433.1:0-2268 GCA_964403755.1 uncultured Oscillospiraceae bacterium | reverse complement strand
CGCAGGCGGACGATGATGCCGCCGAGCGGGATGCCGCGCGGGCAGCGCTTCTCGCAGAGGGCGCAGGTGGTGCAGTTCCAGGCATTGTCGGCGGCCAGGACATCGTCGGCCATGCCGAGCTGGACGGCGCGCCAGATCTGCCGCGGCGTCATGCCCATGCCGTCGGCGGCAACACAGCCGCCGCTGCAGCTGCCGCACTGGATGCAGGTGTTCAGTTTGGCCATTTCCGGCGCGTCGGCCGCGATGGCCTCGATGAAGCTGGGCCGAAAAGCGGTATCCAATAGCCGCTTGCTATCGCTCATAATTTCTCTCCTCAATCCGATGGTCGTCGATTACTGGCCTTTGGCGCCGGTGATCCGCTGGTGTTCCGCGGCGATGAATTCCTGGAAAGCCGCAGCCTGGGCGGCGTTGTTCAAGTCAAACAGCTCGCTGGCTTCGACGGGGTTGCTGAACTGGATCTTGACGATCCAGCCCTCCGCATAGGGGCTTTCGTTCAGCAGGTAGGGGAAATCGGCCAGCTCGCTGTTCACGGCGACAATCTTGCCGGTCAGCGGTGCTTTCAAGCGACCGACCCATTTGCCGGATTCGATCGAGGAATAAGGCGATCCTTTCTCGACCGAGCGGCCGACCAGCGGAACCTCGATGAAGACGATCTCGTTGGCTGTCTTTTGGAAGAAGTCGGTCACGCCGACGGTGGCCGTGTCACCGTCAATCTGGACCCAGTTGTGCTCCTTGTCGTACAGGTAGCTTTCATTGAAGGTGTATTCGCCGATGTTCATGCTCAAATCCTCCTCGATTTCTTGTTTCGATTGGACTTCATTGCGGATCGTTCTGGGGATGGTGATTCGACACTGCCATGTCAGGACTGGCTGACGGCTTCGGAAAGAATTTCACTGATGTCCATGACCTTGATCCGGGCTTTCATCTGGCGGGCGCCGCCCATCAGGGTCCGCTTGCATTGCTGGCAGGCCGTCACGATCGTGTCGGCGCCGGTCTCCAGGGCCTGGCGCACGCGGTCCTGGGCGACCTTGCCGCCCAGCGCCGCGTCGTTCATCTCCATGTTGCCGCCGCCGCCGCAGCAGCGCGAATCCTCGCGCGCATGCTTCATCTCCCGGTACTGCACGCCCGGGATGCTCTGCAGGACTGCACGCGGTGCATCATACTCGCCGCTTTTGCGGCCCAGGTCGCAGGGATCGTGGAAGGTGACGACCCGCTTCGTTTCCTTGAGCGCGAGCCGGCCGTCCTGAAGCAGGCTGGCCAGCAGCTGCGTGCCGTGGATGATTTGCAGATCGAGCGGCCGGCCAAGCAGCTCGGGATAAAGGTCGTGCCACATGTGATAGCAGGAGGGGCAGGTGGTGATGATCTTGCGGACGCCGAGACGGGCCAGATTGGCGACATTCCGCTCCGCCGCCGCGCGGGCCTCCGCCGGCAGGCCGCCGATCAGCAGCGGATAGCCGCAGCAGTTCTCGGTGTCGCCGACCAGGGTGAAGTCGATGCCCGCCTGACGCAGCAGCAGCACGAAGGATTGCGGGATGCTGTAGGACGAGGGGTACAGCGCCGGCACGCAGCCGGTCAGGTAGGCGTATTCGGCCGGCTCGTTGATCTTCATGCCGGCGAGCTTGTCTTCGATGTTCTTGAACCAGAGCAGCCGGTTGGCCGGCGCGTCGCCGGTGATGCTGCCGGCTCGGGCGATGTTGTCGCGGGTCAGGCCGAGAGGGGTGGAGGGGCCGTTCGCCCGGACGCAATCCGCCCGGACGGCCTCGATAATCGCTTCGGTTTGGATGCCGGAGGGGCAGATGCTGCTGCAGTTGCCGCACAGCAGACACTGGTTCATGCGTTTGACGAACGTGTCGCTGAAGGCCGCGTCCGGCTGGCCGGCCTGGCTGCGGACCAGCTGCAGGCGGCCGCGCGCCGTGAAGGACTCGACCCGGCTGGCGTTGTAAGTCGGGCAGAAGTACTGGCAGTTGCCGCAGCGGGTGCATTTGGCCGCTGATTCCAGGTAGTTGCTTTCTTGATTCATGATGGCGCCACCTCGCACAGATCGAGCAGCATTTTGCCCGGATTCAGAATATTGTCGCTGTCCAGGGCCTGCTTGATTTTCTTCATCAGGGCCATGCCGGAAGCGCCGAACTGGTCGGGCAGGTAGCGGGCCTTGGCGATGCCGATGCCGTGCTCGCCGGAAAGGGTGCCGCCCAGCTTCAGGGCTTCGGCGAAGATTTCGTCGATGGCCAGACGAACGCGGCCCATTTCTTCGGCATCCCGCTCATC
>CAYOHO010000432.1:0-2269 GCA_964403755.1 uncultured Oscillospiraceae bacterium | reverse complement strand
CCGTAATCGCCAGCTCGCGCACCATCGGGATCGGAATGAGGATCAGCGTGATGAAGGAGACGAAGGCCGTGACCAGGGCCAGCACGCCGGGAATCAGCAGGCCGGAGAAGCTGGCGCGGGCGGCCTGTTCGGTCGTCTTGCCGTGCGCCAATTCGCGAACGATGAAGTTGATTTGCTGCACGCCATGCGAGACGCCGATGGCGAAGACCAGGAAAGGCACCAGCACGGCCAGCGGGTCGAGGCCGAAGCCGAGCAGGCGCAGGGCGCCGAACTGCCAGACCAGCGAGGTGAAGGAGCAGACAATGGGCAGGATGGTGAAGCGCAGCGAGTGGCAGTACCAATAGACGGCAGCGGCGGTCAGCAGCAGCGCCACGGCGCAGAATTCGAGCACCGACGAAGCACCGTCGGCGATGTCGCCGATCTGCTTGGCGAAGCCGATGATCTGGATCTCGAAATCGGCATCCTCGAATTGCTTGCGCAGGCCTTCCAGCTTGTCGTTGTAGGCCACGTAGTCGATCTTGTTACCGTCCTTGTCCACCTCGGCCAGTTCGGCAACGATCATCGCGCTGGTCTGGTCGCGCGACACCAGCGTGCCGACGAAGCCGCCCTGGCTGGCCGAGCGCTGGATGCCGGCGATGATTTCGGAATTCAGTTGATCCGGCGTCACGGTGCCGGAAATGAGCGGATCGGCGCGGAAGCCTTCCTCGGTGATCTCATTGACGAAGCTGTTCGGCGTCCACAGCGACTGCACACCAAGGCGGTCGACGCCCGGCAGGTAGATCACCGCCTGGGTCACGTCGTACAGGCGCTTCAGGCCGGCCTGCGTCCAGATGGTGTCCTTCTTTGCCTTGACCACGACGTTCAGGCGGTTGGCGCCGAGCACGTCGTTGCGGTACTTGTGGAAGGTCTCGATGTATTCGTGGCCGGTCGGCATCTGCTTCTCGAAACCGGCCTCCATGCGCAGTTGCAGCGCGAAGTAGCCCATCACGGCGGTGAAGATGGCCAGCCAGATCAGGAAGGGCGTGCGATATTTGAAGCAGAAGTTCTCCAGACCGGAGAGCATCCGGGTCAGGTGCTTGTCGACGTCGTCGACACTGAAGATATTGAGCATGGCGTGCTGTTCCGCAGGGTAGTTTTATCGTTATGTGGGCCGGGGAGATTGCCCTCCCCGGCTGGCTGCTTAGAAGTTGCGCGACACGTAGGCACCGAAGAAGTCGCGATCCTTGTACGGCTGGTCATAGACCCGCGAACCACCCCAGAACTTGGCGTAGTTCACGCCTGCCTGCCACGAGGCCGGGTTCTTGGTGAAGCTGACGATGAAGTTGGCCGACTTGGCCCCCTCCATGAAGAGCCCCGACGAGTTCGGCGTACGCCCCTCGACCGCATGGAAGTAATAAATCTCCGGCGTGACCTGCCAACCCGGAATCAGGTTGCCATCGTAAGTCCAGCTGAAATCCAGGTTGTAACCCCAGGACAGCTTGTCACCCACCGCTTCCGGCGTGTTGTTCAGATCGAACTCCTGACCCCACCCCCAAGTACCGGCGCCAACCGGGTCAGCGCCGTAATACTTCTTCATTTTGGGGTAGTAGCTCGCCACCGCCTCAACCATCAAGGTTGCAGTCGACGCGTTGCCCAGGGCCTTCAGAATGCCGCCGTAGTCACCCGGCGTCATGCTCAGCAAGCCGGTGAGATGCCACTGAAACTTTTTCTCGTCGACCCAGCATTTGCCATCATTCGATGCACAGCCCAGGGCGGGATTCAGCGAAACCGCGTCCTTCGGACGATAGGAGAGCTCCGTGCCGATCGCCCAGTCCCCCACCGGCAGGTTGGCAGAAACGCCATACATGCGGCGATCCTCGGCGTATTGCCACTCCAGCTTGCCGGCCACATTCTGGTCGATAAACAGCTGCGGTGCCTTGTCATGGTAAGCCATGGCATAGAAGCCCAGATTGAGCTGGGTTCCCGACGGCTGCCAACGTACCGCCGCACCGTACTGGCCGGAATCCTTGGCCTTACGCCGATTGATTCCGTAGGTGCTGTCGCCGACACCCAAGCCATTCAAGAGCGACCAGTAGCTACCGGTCGGCGGAAAATAGTTGGCGTTCCAGGCAGCCTGGTAGTAGGCCTCGATGTTAACCCCATTACCCAGGCCAGTCGCAAAGCTGACGATTGGCGCCGGCAGGAAAACCTCTTTCAATTGAGTACCGGGCTGCGACAAGCGCATGATGTCCATCGAATTGACCTGGTTGATGCCACCGGGCAGAAACAG
>CAYOHO010000431.1:0-2274 GCA_964403755.1 uncultured Oscillospiraceae bacterium | reverse complement strand
ATCCAGACCATCGTCTACATCCCCCACTTCATCTCCTGGGTCGTCGTCGCCGGCATCTTCATCGACCTGCTCTCCCCCTCCACCGGCCTGATCAACCGCATCATCGAGCTCTTCGGCGGCCAGCCCATCTTCTTCATGACCAACCTCAAGTGGATCCGCACCGTCATCGTCGGCACCGAGATCTGGAAGGAATTCGGCTGGGGCGCGATCATCTACCTGGCCGCCATCACCAGCGTCGACCAGGAGCTCTACCAGGCCGCCGCCATCGACGGCGCCGGACGCCTGCGCCAGACCATCCACGTCACCCTGCCCGCCATCAAGGGCACCTTCATCGTCCTGCTGATCATGCGCCTCGGTGCCCTGATGGGCGCCAACTTCGAGCAGATCTACACCATGTACAACACCACCGTCTACGAGAAGATCGACGTCATCGACACCTACGTCTTCCGCACCGCCTTCAGCACCCTGGACTTCGGCTACACCACCGCCGCCGGGCTGTTCACCCAGGTCGTCGGCTGCATCCTGCTGATGTCCTCGAACACCCTGGTCAAGCGGCTCGGCGGCCGCGGCATGTATTGAAAGGAGGGGATAGCGCATGAAAAAGACTCCCGGCGAGAAAGCCTTCAACCTCATCAACCTCTTCTTGCTCACCGTCCTGGGCGCCACCTGCCTCCTGCCTTTCGTCCACATCATCGCCAAGTCCACCAGCGAAGAGACCGCCGTCCTGGCCAAGGAAGTCGTCTTCCTGCCCAAGGGCTTCACCATCAACGCCTACCTCTTCGTCATGGACAACGCCCAGTTCCGCACCTCCTTCACCCTCACCGCCATGATCACCATTGTCGGCACCGTCGTCGCCATGCTGGTCACCTGCCTCACCGCCTTCGTCATGACCCGCAAGGACCTGCCCGGCGGCACCCTGATCTCCATCCTCTACATCGTCACCATGTTCTTCGGCGGCGGCATGATCGCCACCTACATCCTCTACAAGCAGCTCGGCCTGATCGACAACTTCTGGGTCCTGATCTTCCCGGCCAGCATCAACCCCTTCAACATCATCCTGATGCGCAACTTCTTCGAGAGCATCTCCCCCTCCCTCGAGGAGTCGGCCAAGATCGACGGCGCCTCCCACTTCCGCATCCTGTTCAAGATCTACATCCCCCTCTCCAAGGCCGCCCTGGCCACCATCGGCCTGTTCTTCGCCGTCACCTACTGGAACAGCTACATCGGCGCCGTCCTCTACACCACCAAGCGCAGCCTGATGACCATGCAGCTGTACCTGCGCAACATGCTCACCTCGATCGACAACCTCTCCGGCTCCAGCGCCGACATGCTCGACACCCTCGCCCTCGAGACCGTCCGCGCCGCCACGATCATCGCCGCCATGATCCCCATTCTCCTGGTCTACCCCTTCGTCCAGAAGTACTTCGTCAAGGGCGTCATGATCGGCGCCATCAAAGAATAGCAGAAATGCCCATGCCGCCATGAAATCGCTGCAGCAATCATGGCTCGCCAAAATGGCATGTAAAAATTTTTAGAGGAGGATCAACATGAAAAGAAACCTGAAGTCCCTGTTCGCCTTTGTTCTGGTCATCGCCATGCTGGCGATTGTCGTCGGCTGCGCCGGCGGCACAACCACAACAACCGCCGGCACGACCAAAGGGTCGGGCAGCACCACGGCAGCCGGAACGACAGCGGCCGCCACGACCGCCAAGAAAGACCTCAAGCTGACCATCCGCATGTTCTACCATGGCGAAATCGACAAGACCATGGCTCCGGCCAAGATCGATTTCAACGACAACCGCATCGCCAACTTCCACCGCGATAATTCCGGCGTCAAGGTGATCTTCGAGTCCGCCCTGGCTGACGGCACGCAGGAAACCCAGAAGAAAGCCATGATCCTCGCCTCCAACGAGACCCCGGACATGATGTATCTGACCCGTGACGAGTACTACAAGTACGCCGCGCAAGGCGTCCTGACCGAAACCTCCGGCTACTTGAAGACCATGCCCGACTATACCAAGCTGGCCGGCGACATCGTGATCAAGGCGGCTTATATTAATGATAAAATTTATTCTTTCCCGAATGTTTTAGAAAATCAAGGTCTTAACAGCACGCATAGCGGCGGCGTCATGGTGCGCACGGATATCTTGAAATCCCTCAATATCACTGAGCCCAAGACGATCAACGACTTCTACACCATGTGGAAGACCGTCAAGGAAAAGACCCAGCTGATCCCGCTGACCCAGGCCGGCGACAACTTCTCCGCCATCAAGG
>CAYOHO010000430.1:536-2280 GCA_964403755.1 uncultured Oscillospiraceae bacterium | reverse complement strand
CGTCACCGGCAGCACCATCAGGTAAACGTAACGGTTGCGCCACAACCGCCGCCGCGCTTGGGCCAGGTTTCTTCTATTGCTCATGCACATCCCCACCCTTCTCTTGATTAAGCTGAAGCAGTTCGGCTTCCAGCCGGCAGAACAGGAGGCCCGGATCGGCCGCCTGCGACTCCTGCCAGCTCTTGCGGGTGGCGTCCAGGTCGCCCCGGACAGTCTGCGCGAAACCGATCAAATACCAGAATAATCCGCGGCGCAAACTTTGAGGCTGTTCCATATAGCTGATGAAGAACGGCGTCGGTTTTAAGTAGCCGGCATCCGGCTGGCGCAGTGCCTGCTGCCAGCGTGTCTCAGCCGTTTGCAGCGCCTGGCGGGCATCTTCCGCCCGACCGAGCCGCAGCAGGGCCAAAGCCTGCCAGCAGGGCAGACCGGGCAAATGCATATTCGAGAAATAATCGATCGTCAGGCCGACGATGTGTTCGTAGATCAGGCGGGCCGCCGCCGGCTGGCCGAGTTGTTCAAGGCAGATCGCCTCGTAATACTGATGCGGCACCAGCCAGGCCTCGTGCCAGAGACCGGCGCCCAGATTGTCCGGCAGCTGTTGCGCCTGACGGAAGCGGGCCAGCGCCGCGTCCGGATCGTGCCGAACGAGCAGCTGCCGCCCCAGAGCATGGTTGGCGAAAAGGTACTGCTCGGCCACGGCGTGCTCGCCGCCTTCGCAGGGGATGAAGCGATGCGCGGCCAGCAGTTCGAGGGCCTCGGCCCATTGGCCGGACTGGTTCAGGGCCTGGCACCACTCGAGGACAATTTCCGGCCGGAGCGCCGACTCGCTTAGGCTGTCCGACGTCGCCGCTGCCCGCCCGAAACGGTCCAGGCCGCGGCGTTCGGCTTCGCCGGCGATAAAAGCCGCCCGCTCCCGCGAATCGGCGCCGGTCCGGGCCAGCACGTGGCAAATTTCATAAAGCAGCTGCTCATCCGTCGGGTTTTGCCGATAAGCTTCCTGCAGAAGCGGCAGGGTCTCGTCGCGGCGGTCCAGGTGGCTGTAGCCGGCAATCGCCAGGTTACGCCGCGCCGCCGCGAAGCCCGGTTCGAGCGACAGGCAGCGGGTCCAGCAGTCGGCGGCCTCGGCATAACGCCGTTTGCTGTACAGCAGGCAGCCAAGCAGGTACCAGGCATTGGCGTCATCCGGCCGAATGGCCGTGATCCGCTGCAACACCGCCAATTCTTCCAGGCGGGACGGGAACCGGCCGGGCTTTCGGGCGGAGCGGGCCAGATCGAGATATTGCGCCGCCGTATCGGCTGGCAAAAGGCTGGCCAGCGTATAGGCGACCATTGGCTGATCTGTACCCGATTCGGTCGCTTTGAGCGTGATAAGCAGCAGGTTTGCCGCAATATCGGCCTGGCCGGCGGCGATCAGCTCGAAGGCCAGATCCAGCGCCGTCTGACCGCGATCGCCGTGCAGGTTGCGTACGAACTCCTCCAACGGCAGTTCGCGATACAAGCAGTCCAGCAGGCGGGCCAGGTGATTCATCGGATCGGCCGCCAGGGCCTGGGCCAGGATAACCAAGGCCGCCGGACGATTGCCGGTCCGTTCCAGTGCGATGGCAGCCAGCGCCTGCGCCAATCCGTTCTGCCCGGCGCTGTCCAGCGCGGTCCGGCTGTGCGCCAGCATGCGGGCGTAGTCACCCCGCCGGCCGTCGAGGCTGGCCAGGCGGTTTTCGAAGTGGTCCACCAGGTCCGCAGCCAC
>CAYOHO010000430.1:0-526 GCA_964403755.1 uncultured Oscillospiraceae bacterium | reverse complement strand
GGGCCTGGTTCCAGGCTGCCTTAGCCAGGGCGTCGCCGGCTTGGTCCAGCTGGTCCTGCGCCTGGTAGACCAGGCCAAGCAGATAGAAGACACGGCCGTCTTCCGGATTGCCATTGTGGCGGGTCAACACCCGGCGTGCCCGAGCCAGGTAATCTTGCGCTGTTTCATAATTACCGCGCAGGTATTCAGATTCGCCCAGGGCGACCAGGGTCGGCGCATGCTCGGGATCGCGCTGCAGCGCTTCCTGCCAGTAAGCGTCCGGCGCAACGCAGGGGTCCCGGTATTGCTTGACATGCAAACCAAGGAGGTAGAGGTCCTGCGCCGAATGCTCCGCCCGCGGTGCCGGCAGATCCTGCCAGGCTTCCGGCAAGGGTGCGCTGCCGGCGGAAGATTCCGTGTAGGCCAGCAGAGTCTGGTCTGCCTGGACGATCCGGATGTGCAGGGGCGCACCGGGATCGGCCATGGTCAGAGCCGACGTCTGGCCCGCTGACAGCATCAGGTCGCGGACCAGCTGTTCCCGGTTGTC
>CAYOHO010000429.1:0-2288 GCA_964403755.1 uncultured Oscillospiraceae bacterium | reverse complement strand
CGACACGCTACGCGGCCGATCTCCGGCGCGAGTCGCCTGAGGCCTGGAATGGCCTGGTCCATACGGCCATGAGCGGTGACTACTCCTGGCAGCATTCGGCCCAGACCTACCGGTCGCTCTACGAAGCGACGATCAGCCGGCCATGATGGCCATGCTGGTTGCGACCGCGCAGCTGGCCCATCTGCACCGGCGGGCCTGACCGGCCATGCGCATCACGCATGAGAGCCGCAGCCTGACCTACCGCAGCCCCTATGGCGCCGTTCCCGTGTCCGAGACGGTTCGACTGGCAGTCCTGGTTGAACCAGATCCGGAACTGCAGGATTCGCCCGGCGAACAGGCAGGGGAGGCGGCAGCCGATGTTCATCTCTGTTATGCTTATGGCCTGTACGAGTTCTTTGAGAGCCGGTCACGGATGCTCCCCGACGCATCCGTGGCCGGCCTTTATGTCACGACGCTCACCATGCCGGGCGATCCAGGCCTGCTTTTCTACTGGTTCGAGATCGAGACCCATGCCGGAACCACCTTCCTGACAGCAGACCGTGCCTCGCTGGCGGGCGGCGGCGAGTGTTCGCTGGTCCCGCCCCGCTACCTGGCCGGAGAGGCTCATCACCCGCTGGCTTTCCGCATAACCGTGCACGAGCGCGGCATCTCGGTTCCCGACTGGTTTCAGGGCGCGCTGGCTTACCAGATTTTTCCGGATCGCTTCGCTCGCGACCGCAGCTTCTCCCCGCTGCGCTTCGCGCGCGGCCCGGAACGCCCCGAGCGCATCTTCCATGCGGCCTGGAGCGATGATGTCGACTACAGCGGACGGCCCGAAACCGGCTATCTGGCCTGCGACTTCTACGGCGGCAGCCTGGCAGGCATCCGGGAGCGCCTGGACTACCTGGCAGGGCTCGGGATCGATGTCCTATACCTGAATCCGATCTTCCTGGCCCGATCAAGCCATCGCTATGACACCGGCGACTATGAGCAGGTCGATCCGCTGCTGGGGACGGCCGATGACTTCCGTGAACTATGCGGCAGTGCCCGTGAACGCGGCATCCGCATCATCCTTGACGGTGTGTTCAACCATACCGGCGCCGACAGCCGATACTTCAACAAGTACCGCCGCTTTCCCGGCTGCGGCGCGTATCAGGAGGTGACCGGTCAAGGCCATTCGCCGTACCGCAGCTGGTACCGGTTCAATCTTGAGGACGGGAACCTGTTCTACGATGCCTGGTGGGGCTTCCAGGAACTGCCCACCGTCAACGAGCAGGACTTAAGCTATCAGGAATACATGCTCGGGCCCGACGGCATTGTCCGCCACTGGCTGCGTCTCGGCGCCTCGGGCTGGCGGCTCGATGTCTCGGACGAACTCCCTGACTCGTTCCTGCGCCGCCTCTACCGGGCCGCCAAGGCCGAAAAGCCAGATGCTGTTGTACTGGGCGAGGTCTGGGAGGATGCCAGTGCCAAGATCAGCTATGATGCCTACCGCGACTACCTGTTCGGACGTACGCATGACAGCATGATGGGATATCCCTTCCGCCAGGCCGTGCTCGGATTCCTGGCCGGAAGCCAGCCAGCCGAGTCGATGCTGCTTGAGCTCGAGACCCTGCGCGAACATTATCCGCTGCCGTATCTGTACAGCAATCTCAACCTGATTGGCAGCCACGACGTTCCCCGTGCCATCACCGTGCTGGCCGGACTGCCCGACCCCGGCACACGGGAGGCCCAGGCGCGGATTCGACTGTCAGCAGAAGCCCGGATCCGGGGCGAGCGTCTGCTTCTCCTGCTGTTCCTGTTCCTGTTTGGCTATCCCGGAACGCCCTGCATCTATTACGGTGATGAGGCCGGTTTGGAGGGATACCGCGACCCGTTCAACCGACGGACGTTCCCATGGGGACGTGAGAATGGGCCGCTCACTGCACAGGTCCGCCGCCTGTCCCTGATGCGCCGCAGACTGCCCGTCCTGAGGGTCGGCTGCTACCGGCCGCTCACAGCCAGCTGCGGCCTGTTCGTCTTTGAACGCACGCTGCCCGGTGGTCGCGACTTCCTCGGACGACTGGCGGACGGCCCGCATCGGGCCGTGATTGTCATCAACCGTGATAGCCGTCCTGCCTGCTGGAGCGAGCAGGGCCGGGAATACCATGTGCCGGGGATGAACGGGGGCCTGATCTTTGACGGCCGACTGGAGCTGGCCTGGCCGGATGACTGAGTCCCATCACCGGTGACTGGAATGTCAGAGCCGGCGATTCCAGCGCCCGATAAAATTGCCAGAGCGGACGATTCCAGCGCCCGGTAAAATTCGT
>CAYOHO010000428.1:0-2289 GCA_964403755.1 uncultured Oscillospiraceae bacterium | reverse complement strand
CTTTCAAGTTATTCATCCAATGTTAAAAAGGGAACTAAAATCTTGTATTATTCAGGATGCATGACTCATTTAACACCAAATATTTATAAAGCATTATTTAATGTTTTAGATAAAGCAAATTTGAACTATGAATTCCTAGACAAAGATGGATCAATTTGTTGTGGAAGACCACTAATGTTGAGTGGTAGAAAAGAGGAAGCAAAGGGTTTAGTTGAAAAAAACAGTAGGCTTATTAAAGAATCAGGAGCAGATATCTTACTGGTTTCTTGCCCGATATGCTATAAAATGTTTAATGAAGAGTATGATTTAGGCAAAATAAAACTTCTTCATCATACTCAATTAATAGATTCAATGATAGCTGATAAAACTCTAAATATCAATAAAAGTGACAAATCTTTTGTGTTTCACGACCCTTGTGAACTTGGAAGAGGTAGTAACATTTACAAGCAACCTAGAAGAGTATTAACTAGCCAAGGAAGAGTTGTAGAGGCAAATTTTAACAAAAAAGAGAGTATTTGTTGTGGGGGAAGTCTTGGTTCATTAGCATTAAGTAAACCCGAAAGAGATGCAATCACTAAACACTCTATTGAATCTCTTACTTACAATAAACCCGATACTATTGTGACAGCATGTCCATTATGTTATAAAACATTCTCACAATTATCGGGAACTCCAGTAAAAGACATAGCACAAGTAACAGCAGAAAATCTAATATAAAAATGAACTACAAGCTACAAAACATTGCAACAGGAAGAATTTTTGAAGACACAGGATGGTTATTAGCAGATCCACAATATGATAAACCTTCGCTTATCAGAGCATTGTATGAAAAGAACAAAATAGACTTTGGTGATCCTAGTTTAGGGATCTATAGATTTGCAGATTGGTTACCTGTCCACAGATTCTTAAAAAGATCTTCTGCCACTGTTACATACAAGAGCGTAGGGTTAGCGAAACACCTTGGCCTAGACAATTTATACATCAGTTTTAGTGGTTACTGGCCCGAAAAGGGGGCAAATATGACCACCTGCTCCTTTAAGGAGACCGAAGCATACTCTGTCTGTGGCAGACTCCCCGAAAAGAGCGGAAAAGTGCTTGTAGTGGCATCTGCAGGAAATACTGCTAGAGCTTTTTCAAGGGTTTGTTCCGAAAACAATATTCCTTTGTTGGTTGTAGTGCCTTTCGATAATCTCGATGCTATGTGGTTCGAGAGCGAACTATCAGATTGTGTTAAACTTGTATGTACTCCTGCTGGGTCAGACTATTTCGATGCTATAGATCTTTCAAATAAAATATGTAAATCCCTTAAATTCATAGAAGAAGGAGGAGCAAGAAATGTTGCAAGAAGAGATGGAATGTCGACAACTGTACTGTCGGCAGCAGAATTTATTGGAACGATTCCTGATTATTATTTTCAAGCAATTGGTAGCGGTACAGGAACGATCGCTGCATGGGAGGCAAATTTAAGACTTATTCAAGATGGAAGATTTGGTAACCATAAGATGAAGCTTTTCCCATCACAGAATATTCCATTTACGCCAATGCACGACTCATGGAAGGCAGACTCCAGAAATATTGTGTTTGAAGACGAAGCTAAGGCAAAAATTGATGCATTGGCAATTGATGCAAAAGTACTTTCTAATAGGCGTCCTCCTTACGGTGTTGCTGGTGGTTTGTATGATGCTCTAAAAGATTGTGGAGGAGATATTGAAATCGTCGACAACCTACAATTGCGAAAAGCTTGTGAACTATTTTTTGAAACAGAAGGAAATGATATTCATCCAGCAGCAGGTGTTGCGTTAGCAGGTATGATTAAGAGTATCGAAAGTGGAAAAATTGACAAGTCTAAAAATCTAATGCTAAACATTACGGGAGGAGGTGAGAATAGGTTTAAATCAGAGAAAAAACTCATCTACAAAACCCCAGACTTAATAATAGACAACAATACTGATATCGAAATCATCTTAAAATCAGCGGAATCACTTTTTTAATTGGTTTAAAAATATAATTTACTAAATTTGCCGGCTCTAAAGCCTAAGTGATGAAATTAGATATATCTGCGGTCTTCAGACCGAAATTTTTTGAAATCATCCGACAAAAGAGCTACACAAAAGAAAAGTTTTCGCAGGATCTTATTGCCGGTATTATCGTTGGTATTGTTGCACTTCCACTTGCAATTGCATTTGGTATAGCCTCTGGAGTATCTCCGCAACAAGGATTAATTACAGCTATTGTTGCTGGTTTTTTAATGTCTCTATTTGGAGGCTCCAATTTTTTAATTGGAGGACC
>CAYOHO010000427.1:0-2290 GCA_964403755.1 uncultured Oscillospiraceae bacterium | reverse complement strand
AGTCGGCGTCGGCACCATCGCCGCCGGCGTCGCCAAGGCCAAGGCCGACGTGATCCTCATCAGCGGCCACGACGGCGGCACCGGCGCGTCCCCCCTCACCAGCATCAAGCACGCCGGCCTGCCATGGGAACTCGGCCTGGCCGAAGCCCAGCAGACACTGGTCAAAAACAAGCTCCGCGGTCGCGTCCGGCTGCAGGTGGACGGACAGCTCAAGACCGGCCGCGACGTCGTCATCGGCGCCCTCCTCGGCGCCGAAGAATTCGGCTTCGCGACCACGCTGCTGGTCTGCCTGGGCTGCGTCATGATGCGCAAGTGCCATGACAATAGCTGCCCCGTCGGCGTAGCCACGCAAGACCCCGAACTGCGCAAGTGCTTCCGCGGCAAGCCCGAGTACATCGAGAACTTCCTCCGTCTCCTTGCCGGCGAAGCTCGCGACATCCTCGCCTCCTTGGGCCTGCGCTCGCTGGACGAGGCCGTTGGCCGCAGCGATCTGCTGGTCATGAACCGAGCCATCACGTACTACAAGACCCGCAAACTCGATTTCTCGGCCATCTTCCACCAGGAAAGCGAGGGCCAGATTCGCTGGGACGGATCGCGCATGCCCGTCGCGAGCTTCGACCAGGAACAGCTTCTGCCCAAGCTGCAGAGGGCCGTCAACAAGGGCGGCAAGGCCCACATCCAGTGCGCCATCCGCAGCGTCCACCGCAGCGTCGGCGCCACTCTCTCCTGCGCTATCGCCCGCAAGCACGGCCCGCAAGGCCTGCCGCAGGACAGCATCCGCGTCGATTTCACCGGCGTGGCCGGCCAGAGTTTCGGCGCCTTCCTGGCACCAGGCGTGACCTTCCGACTCGCAGGCGAAGCCAATGACTACGTCGGCAAGGGCCTCTCCGGCGGCACCATCGTCATCACCCCACCCGCAGACTGCGGCTTCGTCGCCAAGGACAATGCCATCGTCGGCAACGTCGTCGGCTACGGCGGCACCAGCGGCCGGCTCTTCCTCAATGGCCGCGCCGGCGAGCGCTTCGCCATCCGCAACAGCGGCTGCAATGCCGTCGTCGAAGGCGTCGGTGACCACGGCTGTGAGTACATGACCGGCGGCCGCGTCGTCGTCATCGGACCTACCGGCGTCAATTTCGCGGCCGGTATGACCGGCGGCGTCGCCTATGTCCTGGACGAACACAACGACTTCGATCTGCACTGCAATCTCGGCTCTATCGATCTCGAAAGCATCGACGCCGGCAGCGCGGACGAGGCCGAGCTACTCGCGCTGCTCCGCGAACACCACGCTCTCACCGGCAGCGCCGCCGCCGCCGCCGTCCTCGCCGACTGGGAGAACGCCCGCGGCACCTTCGTCAAGGTCATGCCCATCGAGTACCGCCAGGCGCTGCGCCGGCAAAACCAATCCGTGGAGGAATAAGCCATGAATGAACAACGTGCATTCCTTGATATACCGCGCCTCGACCACGTCTACCGCCCCGTCGATGAGCGCGAGCGGGACTTCGCCGAGGTCGAAATGCCCCTGAGCGACGAGCAGCTCCGCCAACAGACAGCGCGCTGCATGAACTGCGGCATACCCTTCTGCCACGGCACGGGCTGTCCCCTGGACAATCTCATTCCGGATTTCAACGCCGCCGTCCATCGCGGCGACTGGCGCCAGGCCTGGGAGCTGCTCAGCAGCACCAGTCCCTTCCCGGAATTCACCAGCCGGGTCTGCCCGGCGCTCTGCGAGGGTAGCTGCACGGCCGGCATGAACTGCGGCGCCGTGACCATCCGGCAGGTCGAAAAGGCCATCGTCGAGCGCGCGTTCGCCAATGGCTGGGTGCAACCCGATCAGGTCGCCAGCCGCAGCGGCCGCCGCGTCGCCATCGTCGGCGGCGGCCCCGCCGGCCTGAGCACCGCCGTCACCCTCAACCGCCGCGGTCACAACGTCACCGTCTACGAGAAGAACGCCGGCCCCGGCGGCCTCATGCGCTACGGCATTCCCGACTTCAAGCTCTTCAAGCAGCTCATCGAACGCCGCGTGCAGATCATGAAGAAGTCCGGCATCCGCTTTGTCTGCGACACCGAAGTCGGCCGGGACCTCTCTGCCAGCTACCTGACCAAGCAGTACGACCACCTCGTCCTCTCCTGCGGTACGCCCGTCGCCCGCGACCTGAGCATACCCGGCCGCGACCTCCAGGGCATTCACCTCGCTCTCGACTTCCTCGCCGGCCAGAACCGCGCCAACGCCGGCGAACTGCCGGCGCCGCCCATCGTCGTCAAGGGCCAACGCGTGCTGGTAACGACGCTC
>CAYOHO010000426.1:0-2293 GCA_964403755.1 uncultured Oscillospiraceae bacterium | reverse complement strand
ATCTGGCCCACGGCGCTGGACATGTGGCGTGGCGGACCCGCCTCCACCTTGCCGGCCACGCCGTTGAACCCCTCGGTCAGCAGAGCCCGCAAGGACCAGCCAGCGCAGTAGCCGGACAGCATGTCAAGATCGTGGATGTGGATGCTCCCGTCCCGGTGGGCATCTCCCACTTCCGGAGGATAGACGTGGTTGAGCCAGTAGTTGGCGACCACCTTGCCCGAGACATTGAGGATCAGGCCGCCCAGGGAGTAACCCTGGTTGGCGTTGGCGTTCACCCGCCAGTCGGACTGCTCCAGGTACTCGTTGACCGACGAGGCCACGTCCACCAGGGTCTTGCGGTCACGGCGCAGCTTGTGGCGCTGCTCGCGGTACACGATATAGGCGCGGGCGGTCTTCAGGTGGTTGGCGGAGATCAGAACCTGCTCCACCACGTCCTGGATGTTCTCGATGTGCGGAGGGGTCTCGCCGAACTTGTGGCGCAGCACCTTCAGCACCTGACCGGTCAGGAGACCCGCCTCGTCCCCGTCGAACTCGCCTGCGGCCTCCCCGGCCCGCCTGATGGCGGAACGGATCTTTTCCGCCTCAAAGGGGACGACGGCGCCGTCGCGCTTCACCACGCTCCGCAATGGATAGATCCGGCTCTCCTCCGCGCGTGCTGCAATGCTCATGATAGTATTTCCTCCCTTTCAATGTATGTTCTATAAAAATTCCGGAGACCTGCCAGGATTTCAAACCTGGCAGGTCTGGGAGTCTCATATAATTGATTTCCTATCAGAACGACACCCTCACCCCGCCGTAGCCGCCGATGCCGGGGGTCCCGTACCCCCAGACCTCTTCGTACCGGCGATCCAGGAGGTTTTCCACACGGGCGAACACCTGCAGCCACCTGGTAACATCATAGGACGCGGCCAGATTGGCCAGCAGATATCCTCCCAGTTCCACCCGCGTGCCGGCATAGGTAACAGGGTCAAAGCGGGTATCCCGGCGTTTCCCCACGTATGCGATCTCCAGATTGACGCCTCCCTTCTTGTTGAAACGGTAGTTCGCGTCGAATGAAAACTTGTTTTCCGGCCGCCGCAACAATTCGAGGCCGGTTGCTTTGTCCTTGGTCTTCGTCCAGGTGTAAGCGGCGCCAAGGGTGAGGTCGTCCGTCGGCCGCACCGTGGTGGAGAGTTCCACGCCGTACGATTCCGCCCGGGCAGTGTTTTTGTATTTTGACGCGCTGCTGTCGAATTCGATCAGGTCTTCGAAATCGTTGGAGAACCAGATGGCGCCCAGTTCAATACGCCCATCGAGGAGCGCCTGCTCGACACCGATGTCCCAGCCTTCACTCTTTTCCGGGCTCAACGACCGGTTGCCGTAGGTCGGTTCATAGAGCTGGTAGAGGGACGGGGCCTTGAACCCGGTGCCGCAGCTCCCCTTGATCCTGGTGGCGGTGCGGTTCACCAGGTACGAGGTGGTGAAGCGGTAGGTGGCCTCCGTGCCGAAGCGGCTGTGGTCGTCCAGCCGCACCCCCAGGGTCGTGAACCAGGAATCCCACAGGCTGATGCGGTCCTGGAGGTAGTAGCCGGTGATGCGATCGGACTCTTCGGGAAAGACGCTGCTGTACGGGCCGTAGGAGCTCCACGAAAAGTAGTCGGAATGGGCCTTCTCTTCCCTGGTCTCAACCCCCAGCGTGATGGTGTTGGTCTTGTGGATCCTCAGGATGTGCTGCCAGTCTAAGGCCAGCGACTGCCCGTGATAGGAGGCGCGATCCGAGGTGTCCGGATGGGAGGCATCGATGTCGTTGCGGTAGTTCCGATCCAGGTTGGTGAAGGATATCCCGAGCTTTTGCTCCCACCGGTCGTCGAACAGGGAGAGGCGCCCCTGTCCCCGCACCAGGACCTGTTCCGAACGGACGATGGAGTTGGGATCGTCCTGGCCCGCGCCTCCGCCGTTGTCCAGGTCGGTCTTGTCGTTCAGATACCTGACGATGCAGTCGAAATCGAAGTTCCGGGACGGTGTGGCCCCCATCCGCGTGGAAACGGAGGTGGCGTAACGCTTTTGCCGTTGCTGAACTCCTCAAAGACTCCGTGCAATACGGGCTCGATAGCCTGGAACACATCCTCTTGGGTGACGAAGCTCATCTCAAAGTCGAGTTGGTAAAACTCGCCTGGAGAGCGATCCGCGCGGGCATCTTCATCGCGGAAGCAAGGGGCGATTTGGAAGTAACGATCGAATCCGGCGACCATCAGCAGATGTTTGAACATCTGCGGCGCCTGCGGAAGGGCATAAAACTTGCCATGGTGCAAAC
>CAYOHO010000425.1:0-2313 GCA_964403755.1 uncultured Oscillospiraceae bacterium | reverse complement strand
GGCAACGCCTTCCGCTCCCTCAACAACAGCCTGCTCCATGTACTGCTTGATGGATACGCCCTCGAAGACGCGGCCGATGGAGTCGAAAACCTTGTCCGACTTGAGTTCCTTGCGAATGGCCTCCAGCTTGTCGAGCAGGGTCTTGAGCACCCGGCCCTCGCGGGTCTTCGGCGCAACTAGGTTCAGGATGATGACCGGATCATGCTTCTGCCCATAGCGGTGGATGCGGCCCATCCGCTGCTCAAGGCGGGCGGGGTTCCACGGCACATCGTAATTGATCATGATCCAGCAGAATTGCAGGTTGATGCCTTCGCCAGCGGCATCGGTACAGATCAGGAACTGAGCGCCGCCTTGATCGACAGGCTGGCGAAACCGCTCGACCTCCTTGTCGCGATCCTTGTAGCCCATGCCGCCATGAATCTGGGCCACCTGGTCGGTGTAACCCATCCCGCCGAGGCGACGAACCAGAAACTCGAGCGTATCGCGATGCTCGGTGAAGACGATGAACTTCTCGCCGCTGAACTGGGAATCCGTGAAGACATCGCGGAGCTTATCGAACTTGGATTCACCGCCGTGCTCGTATACCTTGCGGGCGAGGTCGCGCAGACCGATCACCTGTTCCTTCTCTGCCAGCAGATCGGTGAGCGAAGCGGCGATCACGCCGGCCAGAAGCTTTTCCTCCGACTTCTCATGACCCTCCTGGCCATCCTCGGCGCTCTCTTCGTCGGCGGTCGTGCTGTCCAGCAGGTCTTCCTCTTCTTCTGCCAGCCGCCGCTGGAGCGTGATCAACTGCTCCATCGTCAGCCGGCCTTCCTGAACTTGCTGGATCAAGTGGTTGAGCTTCTCGATCCGACGCTCGAAGGAGCGCAGCAGCGCATAGGTGGAACTGGCCAGCCGCCGCTGCATCACGCTCATGGCCAGCCGAGCGGCGGACCGGTTGAGCATCTTTGCCCGGTTGTAGATGAGCCGCATGTACTCGGTGGTCTGGTCGTATAGCGTCTGTTCGCTGATGGGGCCCTCGGTCAGGTCGTAGCCCAGGGTGTCCGAGATCCGCATGGGATAGAGCGCTGTCCCGTCAAGCTTGACCATCTCTTCTTTCGTGCGGCGGATGAAATGCATCTGCCGGCGATCGGGCGGGTACTCGGCGAACGCATCAGGCGTAGACAGGACCTCGGGATGGAGGAGCCGCCAGAGGGCGTAATAGGGATAGTCCTTGCCCATGTGTGGAGTTGCTGTCAGCAGCAACAGGTGATGAGCCGACCAGGGCAGCCGCCAACCCTCATCGATTCCCCGGACGCCGGCGAGTGCCTCAGCGAGTCTGTAGCGATCGGTGCGCGTAACACGCAGATCGGTGCCGCGATTGGCGGACAGCTTGTGAGCCTCGTCGAAGATCACCAGGTCATAGGGGATGACGCCCGGCTCCTTGAGTCGAGCGAAGACGCGCGGCCCCGCGAGGGTGTCCACGCTCACGATCACTTGGTTGCTGCCTTCGCCGACAAAGGGGTTGTTCTTCTTGGCGTCAGCTCCGCTGACGATCTGAAAGGGCATGCTGAATAGAGTGGCCATCTCGCGCTGCCAGTTTCCAACGAGACCGGCTGGCGGCACGATCAGGATACGGCGCAGGAGCCGGCGGGCTTTCATCTCACGGATGTACAGCCCGGACATGATCGTTTTGCCGGCACCCGCATCATCGGCCAGCAGGAAACGCAATGGCGACTGCTTCAGCATGTGGTCGTACACGGCCAGTCGCTGATGCGGCAAGGGATCGATCTGCGAGATTTCAGTCGCGAACGCCGGGTTAGCCATGTGGCCGAACGAGAGCCGCTCCCCCTCGGCGAGCGTGCGAACGATCTCCGGCTGACTCGCGAAGTCGAGGATCACCGCCTCGCTTTTAATTGGCGCGCCGCCGATGGCCTCCATCATGAGCCCGCCGTCGAGCTTCATGATCTGCTGCCACGCCAACAGAGTCGGCTTGGTCTTGCCGTTCTCCCATCGGTTAACCGTTGAGAAGGAAACGCGAAGCCGCCCGGCCAACTCGACCTGGGTAAGGCCCAGACGTTCCCTGAGTCGCTTGATCTGCGTCGCGTAATCCGCCGGCAGGAATCCTGCCGTGGTCACGTTGCTCAGCGGTGTGTCTTTCTGAGATCCCATTGGTGAGCAATATAGCACATGCTATATCATGCGCCAATAGCCCACGCGATCGCAAATCAAGAATGCAGCCTTGTTGGCTTTTGTAACTGTAAGTATCTTATACATAACGCTTTATGTTTATTGTTGAACGAACAGCCAAGATGCTGCCTGAAAAAGTGAAAC
>CAYOHO010000424.1:0-2321 GCA_964403755.1 uncultured Oscillospiraceae bacterium | reverse complement strand
GATGCTGCCGTGCGCAGCTTCCAGACCACCGTGCGCGTGACCGTTGACGGAGAAGCCGGCTTCGGCACCCAGAGCCGTCTCTTCGCTCCCACCGCACCGGCCTATGCCGCACCAACGCCGGCCCCGACACCGGCTCCGAACCCCGCACCGACACCCGCACCGGCGCCGACACCAGCCCCGCAGCCAGTCTACACCGCTCCGGTCCTGAGTTCACCGCTCAAGGTTGGCAGCCGCGGGCCGGCGGTCCAGACCGTGCAGCTCCGCCTCAATCAGCTGGGATACAGCTGCGGCACAGCCGACGGCATCTTCGGCAGCCGCACCTATACGGCTGTGCGCAGTTTCCAGAGCCGTTCCGGACTCACCGTTGACGGCATTGTCGGCAACATGACCATCTCGCGCCTGTTCAACAGCAGCGCGGCCAGCACCGGCACGGCTGCCCCGGCGCCCACACCCGCCCCGGCGCCGACGCCGGCGCCGTCCACGACGACCCTGGCCCAGCCGGCCCTGCCGGCACCGCTCAAGGTCGGCAGCCGCGGCGAAGCCGTCCGCCAAGTCCAGCTCCGGCTCAATCAGCTGGGCTATAATGCCGGCGTGGCCGACGGCATCTTCGGCAGCCGCACCGGCCTGGCCGTCCGCAGCTTCCAGAGCCGGGCGCGACTGACAGTCGATGGCATCGTGGGCCGCATGACCCTGAATGCCCTCTATGCCACAACCGCGCCGCACGCCTGAAGACAGCTGCGGCCAGTCCAGCCGGGGATGCCCGCAACAGGGCCAGGCGTCATCCATCAGAACAGAAGAAGGGCCAGGCAGCCGATATCCGGCAGCCTGGCCCTTCCCTTGTGTCCTGTTTCCATTGCACTGCGGCACCGCCGCAGCTGCCTGGCAATGCCTGCTGCAGGCCCGGACACAGCGCCCGGACTCTGGCTGCAGGCCTACTTGCGATGCGTCTTGCGCAGGCCTTCGCCGTTTTCCAGATATTCGTACTGGCGGCCGCAGGTCTTGCAGAGCAGGTTCTTGTCGAGGGTCGTGCCGCATTCGCAGACCCAGCCGGTCTGGCGGGCTGGAATGCCGGTCATCAGGGCATGGTCGAGGACCTTGCGCGTCACGACCGCACCGGCGCCAATCATGGCATAGCGGCCAATCGAGTTGCCCATGATGATGGTCGCGTTGGCGCCAATTGAAGCGCCCTCGTGGACGACCGTTCTGGCGCAGCTCAGCTCACCCTTCGGGTACTTGCTGCGCGGGGTTGCGTCGTTGGCAAAGCAGCAGGATGGGCCACAGAAGACATAGTCGCCCAGAACGACGCCGTCGAAGATGCTGGCATTGTTCTGGATCTTGCAATGGCTGCCGATCTTGACGCAGCCACCGACATGGACATTCTGGCCGAAGGTGCAGGACTCGCCGATGTTCGCCTCACCCTCGATATTGCAGAAAGGACCGATGCGTGTACCTTCGCCGATGCTGACCTCAGGATCGACGATTGCGGTTTCATGCTTGATGTATGCCATAACCCACCTCATGACTGTCGGCCAGCGGACTGGTGCCGGAACTAGCCGTGCTGACGCAGTTGTCTTGTGAGAATAATCTTATCACATCTGCCGGGTTTTGGCAGGAGGCTTCACAGGTCTGGCTTCAGCAGCCGCGGAACCAGATGCCGATCTCGCGCAGGGCGCTGGCCGGCGAATCGGAGGCATGCACGGTGTTCTCGCTGGAGCTGATCCCATAGCGGCCGCGGATCGAGTCCGGATCGGCGTTTGCCGGGTTGGTGCTGCCATTGAGCGCCCGCACGCGGGAGATGGCCCCCTTGCCCTGCAGCTCGACGGCCACCAGCGCGCTGCGGGTGATGTAGGCCATGAGCGGCTCGAAATAGGGCCGTCCAATGTGCTCCTGATAGTGCTCCATGGCCAGATGCCGCTCGGCATGGAGCATGCGCAGGCGGGTCACCTTGAGATCGTGGGATTCATAGACGGCGAGAATTGCGCCGATCAGGTTGCGTTCGACCGCATCCGGCTTGATCAGGACCAGTGTTTTCTCCATTGAGACTCCTTGTTTCACGTTGACAGTACCCGGGCGATGCGTTCTCGGGCTGGCCGGCAGGGCTGCTGGCAGTGGCATTTGGGTTTCACGTGGCGGATGCGACAGATACAGATCGCGCGATGACGATCCAATCAGCTCTAATCGGGCGATAGAGCCTGACGCCAGGACCAGATCGCAGGCATTCCCGTTGAAAGGGATACCCGGGTTTCCAATCCGACACTATTCTAGCAGAAAAAACAGGGGCAAAAGCGATTTTGCCCCCTTGGGAAAAGGAAGAATTTCAC
>CAYOHO010000423.1:0-2324 GCA_964403755.1 uncultured Oscillospiraceae bacterium | reverse complement strand
GCGGGCTGAAAAAGTGCAGGTAAAGACTGATAGTCCGGAGCAGCGCAAGCGCAAGTCCGCTCCGCAGGCGAAGCCTCGTGAGCAAGATCCCGGGGTGGAAGCAATCTGGCGATTGCAGAAACACTTCCCCTTGGCCTTCCCGGTCAATCCGGCACCCAAGGTTCCGCTCAAGGAAGGCATTCTCAAAGATGCCGAGCAACACCTGGAACTGCTCGGCATCTCCAGCGAACAGCTCAAGCAGGGCATCGCCATCTGGTGCCGGGGCAGCCGCTACTGGGCAAGCATGACGGAAAATGCGCCGCGTCTGGACTTGAACGGCCAGGCAGTCGGCGTGGTGACAGCGGCTCAGGCCTTATACGCCAAGCAACAGGCTAAGCGTCAGCGCGCGCAAGCGCGTCGTTCTCAGTCAAAGCCGAAAGCGCCTGCCGCTGTAGCCGAGACCGCTGCTGAACAGGTCGTGGATTAAACCACCCGAGCCCCAATCACCCCTGCCCTGGCAGGATGATCGCCGTCGCGGTAATCCACGGCGGAGCAGCGGGCAGGTCGCGAGATTTCATGATCTCGCGACCTACAGGTGGCGTCCCCGACTGAGGCGTCCCCGACGAAACAGCGGACGCGGCTCGATAACCGAACGGCCATACAGCACACTGAGTCCGCCCAGCCCCTTGAGGGCATCCTCGACCGACTTGTCGGCGCGCACGGCAAAGGCATCGAAGCCACACTGGCGCATGTGTGCCAGTTGGTCGCGCAGCACGTCGCCCACAGCGCGAAGCTCGCCGCGCCAGCCCAGACGGGTGCGCAGCAGGTAGGCCTGACTGTAGCCACGGCCATCGCGAAAGCTTGGGAAGTCGATGGCGATCAGCGGCAGGCTGGAAAGCAACGGCTGCAGCGCCTCCGGTTCATCCTCCACCTGCAGCAGCAGGCCATCGACGCTCATCGCCCTACCCTCCAACACCTCGGCTGACTGCCGCTCGCGCCAGGCCTCCAGCGGCAGGATCAGTGGCGCGTCGCTGTCAGAAGGGTGCAGTTGCCAGGGATCGTCGCGCACGACGCAAGCCCGCCCCTCGACCAGGCGAATCAGATTGTTCATGCCACCTCCTCGCCGCCATACACCCGCTCTTTGAACGGCTCCAGGCCAATGCGCTGAACGGTGTCGAGAAAGACCTCGTTCACTTCGCGATAGTCGACATAGGTCTGCACGATGCGCTCGATTACCTCGGGCACTCGCTCGGCGGCGAATGCGGGGCCGATCACCTTGCCCAGCGCCGCCTGCCGGCCCTGGCTGCCACCGAGGGTGAGCTGGTACCACTCGTTGCCGTTCTTATCGACGCCGAGGATGCCGATGTTGCCGATATGGTGATGACCGCAGGCGTTCATGCAGCCGGAGATGTTCAGGCTCAGTTCGCCGAGGTCGTGCAGGTAGTCGAGATCGTCGAAACGCTGCTGGATGGCCTGCGCAACGGGGATCGACTTGGCGTTGGCCAGAGCGCAGAAATCCCCACCGGGACAGGCAATGATGTCGCTGAGTAGTCCGGCGTTGGCGGTGCCGAGTCCAGCCGCGTAGGCCTGCGTCCATAGTGCGTACAGATCGCGCTTGCGTACGTCGGGCAGCACCAGATTCTGTTCGTGGGCGACGCGAATCTCGCCGAAGCCGTAGCGCTCGCTCCAGCCGGCCAGCGCATCCATCTGCTCGGCAGTGACATCACCGGGCGGCGCGCTGACCCCCGGCTTGGTCGACAGCACCACGCTGACATAGCCGGGCACCTGGTGCTCCATGACGTTGCGTGAAACCCAGCGGGCGAAGACATCGTCGCGCGCCAGCTGGGTGCCGAAGTCGAGGTCGATGGCATCCAGCGGCACATAGGCGGGCTTCTGAAAGGAGGCGGCAACGCGCAGGTACTCATCCTCGGTAAGACGCGCCGGACCATCCTTGATCGGTTGCCACTCGCGCTCCACCTCGGCGGCGAAAGCTTCGATGCCCAGAGCCTTGACCAGTATCTTGATCCGCGCCTTGTACTTGTTGTCACGCCGGCCATAGCGGTTGTACACGCGCAGAATGGCCTCGACATAGGACAGGCAGTCCTGCCAGTGCAGGCCCTCGCGCAGGGTCTGGGCGATGACCGGCGTGCGCCCCAGGCCACCGCCGACCAGCACGCGCAGGCGCAGTTCGCCGGCCTCGTCGCGGTAAAGCTGCAGGCCGATGTCATGCACCTGGATCGCCGCCCGATCCTGCTCGGCGGCGCACAGGGCGATCTTGAACTTGCGCGGCAGGAAAAGGAATTCCGGGTTGACCGTCGACCACTGGCGGAGGATTTCGGCCAGCG
>CAYOHO010000422.1:0-2334 GCA_964403755.1 uncultured Oscillospiraceae bacterium | reverse complement strand
GGGGTGTGCGTAAAAAATCGGGGGCCGGGGGGCAAACCCCGCGGGGCCGGCCGCTTCATTCTGTCTGGATATGGATGCCCGGCAAGCGGGCTGCCTCAGTAAGCCTTGCCCCAGATGACCATCTGGTCGGCCGGGCGGCCGCAGCATACGCAGGTGTCGGCGATCTTCTTCTGCTCGAAGGGGATGCAGCGCGAGGTGGCGGTCGTCTCTTCCTTGATCTTCTTCTCGCAGGCCTCGTCGCCGCACCACATGGCACGGACGAAGCCGGGCTTCTCGGCGATGGTGCGCTTGAAGGTCTCGTAGTCGGCCGCTTCGTAGGTGCGCGACTCGCGGCTGATCGTGGCCTTCTCCAGCAGGTTCTGGTGGATGTCGTCGAGCAGGGCCTGGAGGCCTTCCTTCAGCGAGGCAAGCGGCAGGACCGTCTTGACGCCGGTATCGCGGCGCACGGCGACACACTGGCCGTTCTCGATGTCGCGCGGGCCCATCTCGACGCGGACCGGCACGCCCTTCATCTCGTACTCGGCAAACTTCCAGCCCGGCATCTTGTCGGAGTCGTCCACCTTGACGCGGAAGAGCGGCTTCAGGTCGCGCTCGACGCTGCGGACCGCGTCGATGACGCCGGGCTTGTGGGCGGCGATCGGGACGATGACGACCTGGACCGGCGCGATGCGCGGCGGCAGGACGAGGCCGTCGTTGTCGCCGTGGGTCATGATGATGGCGCCGATCGAGCGGGTCGAGAGGCCCCAGGAGGTCTGGTGCACGTACTGCAGCTTGTTGGACTTGTCGGTGTACTGGATGCCGAAGGCGCGGGCGAAGCCGTCGCCGAAGTAGTGGCTGGTGGCGGACTGCAGCGCCTTGCCGTCATGCATCATGGCCTCGACCGTGTAGGTCGAGACGGCGCCGGCGAACTTCTCCTTGTCCGTCTTCTGGCCCTTGACCACCGGGATGGCCAGATAGTCGCGGTAGAAGTCGGCGTAGGTGTCGAGCATGCGCAGTGTCTCGGCCATGGCCTCATCGGCGGTGGCATGGGCGGTGTGGCCTTCCTGCCAGTAGAACTCGGTCGAGCGCAGGAAGGGGCGCGTCGTCTTTTCCCAGCGCACGACGGAGACCCACTGGTTGTACAGCTTCGGCAGGTCGCGGTGCGACTGGATGATATGTGCGTAGTGGTCGCAGAAGAGCGTCTCCGAGGTGGGGCGCACGCAGAGGCGCTCGGCCAGCGGCTCGCTGCCGCCCTGGGTGACCCAGGCGACTTCGGGGGCGAAGCCTTCGACGTGGTCCTTCTCCTTCTGGAGCAGGCTCTCGGGAATGAACATCGGCATGGCGACGTTCTCATGCCCGCTCAGCTTGAACAGGGCGTCCAGATTGCGCTGGATGTTCTCCCAGATCGCGAAGCCGTAGGGGCGCAGGATCATGCAGCCCTTGACGGCGGAATGGTCGATGAGCTCGGCCTTGAGCACGACGTCTGTGTACCACTGGGTGAAGTCCTGATCCATCGCGGTGATCGCTTCAACCCGCTTTTCTTTCTCTGCCATGGGTTTCTCCTTGCTGACTGTTTGTGGAAAAAGTCCCGGCCTTCAGGGGAAGGCCGGGACTTGAGCGGGCGATTCGGCCATTGCCAGGGTCTGCGGCTGCCGTCCGCGGTCGGCGGCGGCGCCGCGGGCTTCAGAGGGTGTAGCCGGTGATGCGGGCCGTCTCCTGGGCGATGGCCAGCTCCTCGTTGGTCGGGATGACCATGACCTTGACGCGGGACTCGTCGGTCGAGACGATGGCCTCGCGAGACTTGACGGCTTCGTTCTTGTACGGGTCGAGCTGGATGCCCATGTAGCTCAGGCCATAGCAGGCGCCGAAGCGGATGTCCGGGGTGTTCTCGCCGATGCCGGCGGTGAACACGACGGCGTCGACACCGCCCATGGCGGCCGCGTAGGAGCCGATGAACTTGCGGCACTGGTACTTGAACATGTCGAGGGCGAGCGCGGCGCGCTTGTTGCCTTCGCCAGCCGAAGTATAGAGGTCGCGGAAGTCGGAGCTGACGCCGGAGACGCCGGCCACGCCGGACTTCTTGTTCATCAGGTCATCGATGCCCTTGGCGTCGAGCTTCTCCTTGTCCATGAGGAAGGTGACGATGGCCGGGTCGATGTCGCCGCAGCGGGTGCCCATGCAGATGCCGGCCAGTGGGGTCAGGCCCATGGAGGTGTCGAAGCAGCGGCCGTTCTTGATCGCGGCGATCGAGGAGCCGTTGCCGAGGTGGCAGGTGATGATCTTGAGGCTGTCGTAGGGCTTGCCCAGCAGATCGGCAGCGCGCTTGCTGACGTAGCTGTGCGAGGTGCCGTGGAA
>CAYOHO010000421.1:0-2340 GCA_964403755.1 uncultured Oscillospiraceae bacterium | reverse complement strand
TCTCATGAGCTTTCTTGGAGCTCCGGGAGTCACAGGATTTAATCTTCGAAGCTTTGCCGTTGCAATAATAGGATCCTGTGCTCTGCTCTGGTTCTTTAATGCTGTAAGCAAAAAATAGGGACTGATATAGGAAATGGGGCTGTCGGGAAATAGCCCCCAAAGAAAAAAGCGACTAGCTCGCTTTTTTTAATGCAAAAAAAAACACAAAAAAAAGATGACAAAATAATATTGCCATCTCTTTCCGTTATATTATAAAATATAACTACTCATGAAACAATATTATAACCAATTTTTTGAAAAAGGACAACAGGTTATTAATTTTAATTTTTACAATTTAGGTTTATCTGCTGACGATCCAGTCTATACCCTAATAAATATATTGGAGGATTTCGATTTTTCTAGCTTGCTGGCTAGATACTCAAACAAGGGAAGAAAAGGCTATAACCCTATTATGTTATTTGCAGTATTGCTTTACGCAAATATGAGAGGAATTAGAGCTGTTGACCGCATTGTAGAACTTTGCGAAAGAGATATAGCCTTTATTTGGCTGACAAAAGGCGAAAAGCCTAAAAGAGATACTTTCTATACTTTCTTAAATGAAAAATTAACAACGGAAATACTCGAAGATCTTCATTACCAGTTCATACGAATATTAGAAAAGAAGGGACTCGTTACTTTAAAAACCCTATTTATAGACGGCACTAAAATTGAAGCAAATGCAAATAGATATACATTTGTATGGAGAGGAACTGTAAATTATCATTTAGCAGGACTTCTGGATACGGTTGACAGGCTGTACCTAAGATATAATCAGTTTTTGGAATCTCAAAATTATCACAAAGCCTATAACTTACCTTTAGAAACCATGTTTGTTGTGGAAGGAATTGATAAAGTTAAGGATATTATTGCTAAAAATAGAAAGCGAAAATCATTAAATTTGGAAAAGCTTTCAAACAACTCAATCATTGAAATTGGGAATATATGTCCATTGAAATTAATTGAGCTTCAAGCAAACTTAAGTCGCATTGCTGACGCAGAAAAAATTATATTTGTTCATGGAAAGAGAAATAAAAAAAGCGAGCTGCAAAAACTCTATGAGGCAATTGAAGAAGCTTCAACAAGACTATTGAAATATAAAGAACATTTCAAGCTTATGGGAACTGATAGAAATAGTTATTCAAAAACAGATATAGAAGCAACCTTTATGCGTATGAAAGATGATCATATGCAAAACGGACAGTTAAAACCAGCATACAACGTTCAAATTGCAGTTGAGAATTACTTTATTATCCATACTTACATAAGCAATGACCGAACGGATTACAATACACTTATTCCTGTACTTGAAAAACATAAAGCTCATTTTAATAATTTTCCGCAGGAAGTGACGGCCGATAGTGGTTATTCCAGTGAAGCTAACTTAGTTTACCTTAAAAACAATAACATAGATTCATACATAAAACTTCAAATGCATGAAAAAATGAAAACCAGGGCGTACAAGAACGATCCCGGCAAGTTTTATAATATGGAAAAAATAATCACAGAAAACGGTGTTCATTTCATATGCAAAGATGGACGAAAACTTCAATATGAACGCTCTGAATACAGAAACCATAATGGTTACAGAAGTAATTTCGAAGTCTACGCTTGCAAAGATTGCAGCGGATGCGAGTTTAAGCCACACTGTTTGTATAAATACAACGAAGAAAAAGATATCCACAAAAACAAAGTTATGAAGATAAATCTGCTTTGGGAAACCTTAAAGACAGAGTCCAATAATAATGTACAAAGTGAAAAAGGTATATTGTATCGTCAGATACGTTCCATTCAGACCGAAGGTCATTTTGGAGACATCAAAGAAAATGATAATTTTAGAAGATTTAATCACCGGACATCTGAAAAAGTACATAAAGAGTTCTTTTTGTATGCTATAGGCAGAAATTTAAATAAGTATTATCGCTTCTCAAAAGAAATAATTAAGACCTATGAAGCAAAAATAGCTTAATCCTATCGGATTTTTATAAGTCATGAGAAATTATCAAGTGGCTTTTTTTGTCATACAATAAATATTGAATTAAACAAAAAAATCCTAAATTATTCTGTGTTCTACGTTTTTGTAGATGTTGAATAATCTAGGATTCTTAATTATTAAAGTTTGGGGGTCAAAAAACTTCATTCTCCGACAGCCCCCTAAGGCATATAGCCTGGAATTAATTTTTTATTAAGTGTTTTCTAAATGCTTTTCATGAAGAACTGGTCATATCTGACTACGGATATGGCATTAAGATTCGCGCCGCCTATGTTCTTATGGTATGCGATTCCGTTTTTCGGGTGGAACAG
>CAYOHO010000420.1:0-2342 GCA_964403755.1 uncultured Oscillospiraceae bacterium | reverse complement strand
GTTGAGGCCCGGACTGCTGCTGGCAGTCCGGGCCTCTCGTTCAAGCGAATTAATGGCAATGGATTTTTACGCTTCCATGTCCGGCATGATGATTTCGTGCGGGAGCTTGCCGGCGGGGATCATCGGGTAGACGTTCTCCTCGACGTTGAGCACGACATGGCAGATGTAGGGGCCCTCTTCCTCGAGGGCACGGGCGATTTCGCGGTGCAGCGACTCGGGGTCCTCGGCCAGGCCGGTGGGCAGGCCATAGGCTTCGGCGATCAGGCAGAAGTCGGGATTGTTGTCGAGGATCGAGCTGGAGTAGTTGCGGGCGTAGAACAGCTCCTGCCACTGGCGGACCATGCCGAGGCAGGCGTTGTTCATGATGAACACCTTGAGCGGCAGGTTCAGCTCCTTGAGCAGGCCGAGCTCCTGGATGGTCATCTGGAAGCCGCCGTCACCGGTGAACAGGATGGTCGTGCGGTCGGGCGCGGCATGGGAGGAGCCGATCGCGGCCGGCAGGCCGAAGCCCATCGTTCCGGCGCCGCCGGACGTGATCCAGGAGCGCGGGCTTTCCACCGGGAAGTGCTGGGCGGCGAACATCTGGTGCTGGCCGACGTCGGTGGCCACGATCGGATTGGTGCCCTTGACGGCGTCGGCGACTTCATGGATGACATACTGCGGCGTCAGCGGGGTGGCCGGCTCGTACATGGCCAGGCGGCGCGCGTCATACTGCGCCTTCTTCTCGGCGAGCTCCTGCTTCCAGGCGTCCCAGTCGCCATGGAAATCGGCGGCACCGGGATACTCAAGCATCTTCTGGAAGAAGTCGGCGGCGTCCTCCTCGATCTCGATGTCGGGCCGGATGTTCTTGCCGATTTCGGCCGCATCGATGTCGACATGGATGATCGTCTTGCCTTCCATGGCGTTGAAGCGGTCGGGGTCGCCGATGACGCGGTCGCTGAAGCGGGCGCCGACAGCGATCAGCACATCGCTGCGCCCGACGGCGAGGTTCGCCTGCAGGGTTCCGTGCATGCCGACGTTGCCCAGGTAGAGCGGGTGGTCCTCTCGGATCGCGCCCTTGCCCATCAGGGTGTTGGCGACCGGCATGCCGACGCGGTCGAGGAAGGCGTGGATGGCATCGATGGCGCCGGGCGAGATGATGCAGCCGCCGCCGAGCATCAGCAGCGGACGCTTTGAACGGCGCAGTGCGGCAAAGACCTTGTCGGCCATCGACTCGGTGCGGATCTTCGGCGGACGGTGGCGGACATAGCAGGAGCGGATGCGGTTGTTGGCCATCAGCTCGTCATAGTCGCCGATCTCCATCTGCTGGACGTCCTTGGGGATGTTGACCAGCACCGGACCGGGACGGCCGTCGGTGGTCAGGAACCAGGCCTCCTCGAGAATCGGCAGGAGCTCGTCGGGATTCATGACGAGGTAGTTGTACTTGGTGATCGGCAGGGTGATGCCGGTGATGTCAGCCTCCTGGAAGGCGTCGGAGCCGGTGGCCGTGCGGGTGACGGCGCCGGTGATCGCGAGCACCGGCACGGAATCGAGGTAGGCGTTGGCCAGGCCGGTGACCAGGTTGGTGGCGCCCGGGCCGGACGTGACGAGGACGACGCCGGGCTTGCCGGTAATGCGGGCGTAGCCTTCGGCCGCATGCACGGCACCCTGCTCGTGGCGGGCCAGCGTGTGCGGGAAGTTCATGCGGTAGATCGCATCATAGAGGAAAAGGACGAAGCCGCCGGGGTAGCCGTAGGCATTGGTCACTTCCTTGCGCTTGAGGAATTCGACGATCAGTTCTGCTCCAGTCATGGTGCTCCTCCTGCCGGCTCCCTTGCCGGGCGGGTTCCTGGGGTTGCGTCCGGCCTCAGCCGAACGGGTTCATGCGGGCGCCGGCCGAGCTGGCGGCGACCTGGAGCTCGTAGCGGGCCAGGACGCCCTTGAGCTGACGGTCCGGGCGCGGTGCGGGCTCGCGCAGCTTCAGTTCGTCCGCGTCGACCAGCAGGTCGATGCGGCGGGCAGGGATGTCGACGCGGATGCGGTCGCCGTCGCGGACATAGGCCAGGGGACCGCCAACGGCGGCTTCCGGGGCGATGTGGCCGACCGAGGCGCCGCGGCTGGCGCCGGAGAAGCGGCCGTCCGTCAGCAGGGCCACGGAGGTGTCGAGGCCCATGCCGGCCAGGGCGCTGGTCGGGGTGAGCATCTCGCGCATGCCCGGTCCGCCGCGCGGGCCCTCGAAGCGGATCACGACGACGTCGTCGGGCTTGATCAGGCCGCCGAAGATGGCCTCGGAAGCCTCCTCCTCGCTGTTGAAGACGCGGGCCGGGCCCTCATGCACCATCATTTCCGGATCGACGGCACCC
>CAYOHO010000419.1:0-2390 GCA_964403755.1 uncultured Oscillospiraceae bacterium | reverse complement strand
ATCGCGGCTTCCGTCGTCCTGATCCTGACCATTCCCCAGACCCAGACACCCGTGGCCGACACACGGACGTCCGAATCGGCGCCGGCCCAGCTGGCCGGCTTCAGCGCCGAGGCCGTTGAAGCCCAGCAGCTATATCCGCTGGGCGGCTCCGTTGTCCGGGTCTCGGCCAGCCGCATCACCTGCCTGGATCTCAGTGGCCGGGAGGCCTTCTCTGAAGATGTCAAGATGGGTTCGCCGCTTGTCGTCATCCAGGGCTCGCGCATGCTCGTGGCCGACCGCGAGGGATACAGCTACGTTGTGCTTGACACCCAGGGCGTGCAGCTGCGCGGCACCACCACGAGTGTTCTCCGCGGCGCCGCCCTTGCGCCCGACGGCCATTTTGCGCTCATCACCGAACCGGCCGCCAGCACCGGCGTCGTCAGCATCTATGGCCCGGCAAAGGGTGACCGGCTATTCGACTGCCTGTTCCCCGACAGCGGCTTCGTGCTGTCCGCCGCCTTCACCGACGAAAGCAAGGCATTTGATGTGTCCCTGCTGAACACGGATGGCGCCGCGGTCTACCCCATCCTCAAGCGCTTCTCGATCACCGGTGAGGCCACCGGCCAGCGCGAGCTCGATGATGCGGAAATCCTGCCGCTGATCGTCTATGATACGAACAAGCAGCCCGTGCTCTGCGGCAGCGGCCAGATTATCGCCCTGTCCTACAAGCAGGACGCGCCGCTTTACCGCTATGCCTTCCCGGCCATCCGCACCGTCGCCAGCTCCGAAAGCGGCCTCGTGGTGCTCGCCTCCGACACGATCGGCGGCCGCCAGAAGCTGACCGTCTGCCCGCCTGGCGGAAAGGCCGGCACCTCCGTCGACCTCGGCGACGAGGCAAGCGGCCTCGCGGTCAGCGGCCGGCTGGCGGTCGTGGCCAACGGCACCCGCATCGTCTTCGTCGACCTGGCGTCGGGCAAGGTCCGCGCCGAACAGAACCTGGCGGCCGAGGTCATCCGCGTCGCCTTTGCCGACCGGCAGACCGTGACGGTCGTCACCCGCACCGGAGTCCGCCAGCTCGCGGTTCCCAAGGACTGATGCACGGCGGCAGTCCCGGAGACTGCTGCCCGCAGATCGACACCCAAGTCCGGTTCCCGGATGCCAGCTCGCGGGCGCGATCCGAACGTGATGCCGGATGCAGTCTGCACACAACACAGGAGGACAGCCATGGAAAGCCAGAAAAGAGACCGGTCGAGCCTGGAAGAACGGGTTGTCTGGCGGCTCGAGGACATCTTCGCCGACGACGCTGCCTGGGAGGCCGCCTTTGCCCAAATCCCGGGCCAGATTGCCGAAGTCGCCGCCTACAAGGGCCGCCTCAGTGAAAGCGCGGCCACGCTGGCGGCCGCCCTGCAGGCCGACCACACCCTCTCGATGGACATCATGGAGCTGTTCACGTACGCGCGGATGCGCCGGGACGAGAACAACGCCCGCCCCGAATACCAGGAGATGACCGACCGCGCCACCGCGCGCTACTACGAGAGCGCCGAGGCGACGGCCTTCATGCTGCCGGAGATCGCCACCATCGACGAGACGACCCTGCGCGGCTGGGCGGAGACCGAGCCGGCCCTGGCCGAGGACCGTCACAGCCTGCTCGACAGCTTGCGCCACCGCCCGCATATCCTCAGCGAATCCGAGGAAGTCCTCCTCTCCAAGATGGGGCCGGTCTCCGAGGGCATCGACAGCGTCTACACGATGCTCGACAACGTCGACATCAAGCTGGGCACGATCGTCGACGAGAATGGCCAGACCATCGAGCTGACCCCGGGCCTGTTCGCGCTCTGCCGCGAGAACAAGGACCGCCGCGTCCGCGCCGATGCCTTTGCCCGCATCCACGAGTCCTATCAGGCGTTCATCAACACCCTGGGCGTCCTGTACACGACCCACGTCAAGTCCGACCTGTTCTTCGCCTCGGCCCGCCGCCACCCCTCCAGCCTGGCAGCCGCCCTGTTCGGCGACAACGTGCCGGAGTCGCTCTATACCGGCCTCATCGACACCGTGAAGGCCAGCCTGCCGACGCTCTACCGCTACCTCGACCTGCGCCGCCGCCTGCTCGGACTCGACGACCTCCACATCTACGACACCTACATCCCGGTCATCGACCAGCCGGAGCGGCGCTTCACCTATGACGAGGCCTGCGATGTGCTGCGCCGCGGCCTGACGCCGCTGGGCGCGCCGTACATGGCCGACCTCGACCGCCTGCTGACCGACCGCTGGGTCGATGTCTACGAGACGGAAGGAAAGACGGGCGGAGCCTACTCCTGGGGAACCTACCGCAGCCATCCCTACATCCTGCTCAACTTCGCCGGCACGCTGTCCGATGTGTTCACCCTGGCGCACGAAGCCGGCCACAGCCT
>CAYOHO010000418.1:0-2391 GCA_964403755.1 uncultured Oscillospiraceae bacterium | reverse complement strand
GGGCGTAGCCATCACCGATTCCGCTGTCGAATGGATTTCACAGACGGCCCCGCTGCATGACATCGGCAAGGTCGGCATCCCCGATGCCATTCTCCTGAAGCCGGGCAGCCTGACCAATGAGGAATTCGAGATCATCAAGCGGCACACCCTGATTGGGGGCGAAGCCATCCGGCGCGCCGAAAGCATCATCGGCCAGAACACGTTCCTGCATTTCGCCCGCGAGATTGCCGAATACCATCACGAGCACTGGGACGGCTCCGGCTACCCCCATGGCCTGCGCGGCAGCGCGATCCCGATCAGCGCCCAGCTGATGTCCCTGGTCGATGTCTACGACGCCCTGGCCAACGAACGCCCCTACAAGCCGGCCCTGCCGCATGCGCGTGTCGTCAGCATCATCCTGAACGGTGACGGCCGAACCCGGCCGGAACATTTTTCACCCATTGTGCTGCAGGCATTCCGCAGCTGCCACGACGAGTTCGAGGCCATCAACCACCTGTACAGGGAAGCGGTCCAGGCAGGGGGCATCGCAGCCGGCGGAACGGGCTCCGAATCGGCTCCCCGGTTGCCCGCTGCCCGCGAGAACACTGCGGCTGCTGTCATTGCTTCGCCAGCGCCGGCAGCCGGTGCTCCGGAATGGCAGCCGCGTGAAGCCGGACGAGCCTTCCTGGTTGCCGAAGCATCCAGCCAGTACAGGAAGACAGGCTGGGTGACCGAGGCACTGGCGGATATCCCTGGATTCGATCCAGCCGCCGGGCTGCTCTATATGCAGGACGACTGCGACTTCTATGTCCAGATGCTGAAGCAGTTTGCCGCCAGTCATGCCCAGGATGCCATCCGGCTGCATTCGGCACTTGAGGCGGGCGATTCCGCCGCCGCCATCCGCATCGCCCATTCACTCAAAGGGCTGGCCGGCACGCTTGGCGCCGGCGCTCTGCAGGCCCAGGCGAAAGCCCTCGAGCTCGAACTTCGGGCAGGCATGACCTTGCCGGCAGTCGAACCCGATGTCCTGAACCTTGAGGCATTGCTGGCCGGACTGGTTTCCAGCCTGTCCGGCCGCCTCCAGCCCGTCTGACTGACTGTCCAGCCGCCTCCAGCCCGTCTGACTGACTGTCCGGCCGCCTCCAGCCCGTCAGACTGATAGTCCGGCCGGGCAGGAGGAACACCGAGTGGCCATCAGGATCTTCAGCGCCTGGCAGCGGACACCCAGGCGTAAAATCCTCTTGCCCAATTCGCTTGATTCCTTTACAATGCTAAAGGACTTTGTCCGCTGCAGCCGGCCACTCGAGCCGTTCCGGCGGACACCCGAGCGGGCTTGCCGCCGGATTGAAAAAGGGAGGAACCTGTCCATGTCTCGTAACCGCATTCTGTCGCTTGCCGCTCTGCTGGTGCTGGCCGCGATGCTGATCAGCGGCTGCGGTTCGGCCGCCACCACTGCTGCCACGACTGCCGCCACCACGACCGCCGCCACGACGGCAGCTGTCACGACCGCTGCCGCAACCACCGCCGCCACCACGGCCGCCACAACGACTGCTGCCACCACGGCCGCTGGCGATCCGTCACTCCAGAAGATTCTCGACAAGAAAGTCTTCGTCCTCGGCCTGGACGACTCTTTCCCGCCAATGGGCTTCCGCAATGACAAGAATGAAATCGTCGGCTTCGACATTGACCTGGCGAAGGAAGTCACCAAGCGCATGGGTGTCACCCTGAAGCTGCAGCCGATTGACTGGTCCCAGAAGTTCAACGAACTTAACGGCGGTCTCATTGACTGCATCTGGAACGGCTACTCGATCAACGACGAGCGCAAGGCCGCAACCGCCATCACCCAGGCGTACATGAAGAACCGCCAGGTCGTTGTCGTCCGCGGCGATTCTACAGTCAAGACGCTGGCTGACCTCGCCGGCAAGAAGCTGGGCGTCCAGGCAGCGTCCTCCGCCACCGACGCGCTCGATGCGGCCAAGACCTTCAAGGCCAGCCTCAAGCAGGTCGTCGAGTTCAAGGACAATGTCACCGGCTTCCTCGATCTCGAGTCGAAGGGCACTGACGCGCTCCTGATCGACGAGATTGTCGCCGGCTACTACATCACCTCGCAGAAGAAGAACTTCCGCATCCTCGACGAGTCGCTGGCTTCCGAGGAGTTCGCCGTCGGTTTCCGCAAGGCCGACCTGACCTTGCGTGACGAAGTGCAGAAGCAGCTCAAGGCCATGGCCGCCGATGGCACCCTGGCGAAAATCTCGAGCAGCTGGTTCGGCCGCGACATCACCACCATCAAGTAAAGCCGTCCGGCCACGCGGGCAGATGGTTGCGGCAGCCGCCGCACCGGCGCCCGCCTGACCCGGTCACTGTCCGGACTGCGGGCAGCCTGCCAGGTGCGGGCTGCCCGCCGCTTCATTC
>CAYOHO010000417.1:0-2393 GCA_964403755.1 uncultured Oscillospiraceae bacterium | reverse complement strand
ATCGAGGATGTCGATGGTGTGGATCTCGTCGAAGTGGTGCTTCAGCGCATAGGCGGTGAAGACCTGGGTGACGCCGGGGTCGAAGCCGCTGCCGAGGATGGCCGTCAGGCCAGCCTTCTCGAAGCGCTCACGGTAGGCCCACTGCCACTTGTACTCGAACTTGGGCACCTCGGGCGGCTCGTAGTTGGCCGTGTCGAGGTAGGCGACGCCGGTCTCGAGGCAGGCGTCCATGATGGTCAGGTCCTGATAGGGCAGGGCCACGTTGATCACGATATCCGGGCCGAAGCTGCGGATGAGGCCGACGACTTCCTTCGTCTGGTCGGCATCCACCTGGGCGGTCTGGATCTTCGTGCGGCCGCCATCGAGCTTCGCCTTGAGGGCGTCGCACTTCGACTTCGTGCGGCTGGCAATGCAGATCTCCTCGAACACGTCCGGGTTCTGGACACACTTGTGGACGACGACGCTGGCAACGCCGCCAGCTCCGATAATCAGCGCTTTTCCCATTTCTACATCTCCTGTCGTCAATCTGGACGCCCTTGTCCAGGCAGGTCCAGGCAGTGCCGCAAGGTCGGGCAAGATGCCGGCGAAGCTCTTCTGGAAAGGATCGCAGTTGTCATAATTATGCGATAAATGCGGGTCTGATACAACTGTCTGGCCCGCGTTCGGCCTGTACAGCGCGCGAAGCGCCGCGATCAGCGCGCGAAGCGCCGCGATCAGCGCGCGAAGCGCCGCGATCAGCGCGCCAGGCGGCACGAGAAGCGATCGCCCGGGCTTGCGCGAGAAACGTTCGTCCTGGCCAGTACGGGAAGCGATCGTCCGGGCGATCGGTTCAGTCGCCGAGGAAGCCCTCTCGCAGCAGCTTGATTTCATTCGCGTAGCCGTCGATCTCGTTCGGCGTCTCGAGGAAGAACGGCAGATGGCGCAGCTTCGGGTGGCTGATGAAGCGGGTGATTGCCGGCAGCCCGATGGTGCCTTCGCCGATCTTCGCATGCCGGTCCTTGTGGCTCCCGAACGGCGTCAGGCAGTCATTGAGGTGGACAGCGCGCAGGCGCTCAAGGCCGACGATGCGGTCGAACTCCGCCAGCACGCCCTCGAGGTCGTTGACGATATCGTAGCCGGCCGCATGGACGTGGCAGGTGTCGAGGCAGACGCCAAGCAGCTCGGCATGCTCTACCCGGTCGATGATCTGGCGCAGCTGTTCGAAGCTGCCGCCGATCTCGCTGCCGCCGCCGCTCATGCTCTCGAGCAGCACCCGGGTCGCCTGTCCGGGCTTGAGCACCCGGTTGAGCGCCTCGGCCGTCAGGCCGATGCCGGTCTCATGCCCCTGGCCGACATGGCTGCCAGGGTGGAAGGTATAGTAGTTGCCGGGCAGGTACTCCAGGCGCTCGAGGTCGCTCGTCATCATCTCGACAGCCAGGTCACGCAGGCCCTGGTCGAGGGAGCAGGCATTGAGCGTATAGGGTGCATGCGCCAGGACTGGTGCAAAATCATGCTCCTGGAGAAAGGCCGCGAGGCTGCGGATGTCAGCCTCGTCAAAGGCGCGCTGACGGCTGCCGCGGGGATTGCGGGAGAAGTACTGGAAGGTGTCGGCACCGATGGACAGGGCCTCCTCGCCGATGTGGCGATAGCCCTGCGAGATCGACAGGTGGCAGCCGATGTGAAGCATAGCCGGGTTCCTCCGTGAAAATGGGCTGGTTCAGCAGCAGAATGCATCCGGGAAGGGATTCGTGCAGAAGCAGAATACCACAGAACAGCTTGCTGGTGCGAACCGGCGACGGCCGTCGGCGCATGCCGGCACCCGGTGGCGCATCGGCCAGGTATGATTCGGTATTATTTTATTGTTTTTCGATAAATTTTTATTGCAATTCGCGATCATGCGTGCTAAAACGAAAGCAGACATGGGCCGTGTTCCGAAGTGCACCGGCGCGGCCCGACGCGGAGGTGAAGACCATGCCGACCATCGGCGCGCGCAGCCTCTCAACCGGCCTGCGCCTGCTCACGGACCTGCTCCTGCTGCTGAATATCCTCGCCCTGGTCCTGCTGCCGGTCCTGCTGCCGGAGATCTACCGCAATCCGGCTGTCCTGGCGCCGTTCGACGGGCCCGGCCTGCTCCCGAGGCGGACGGCGGCGGCTTCATCGGCGCAGCCCGCACCCGGCTCGTCTGCTTCCAGCCCGCCCGCAGCCGGTTCGCCCGCAGCCGCCTACCCGTCTGACGTGCCGCCCGACAGCTATCCCTTCTACCTCGGCTTCCTGCTCGCCACCGGCATCGGGACCGCCTGGGTACTGGGCGAGGGGCACTTCATCCTCCGGCGCCTGGAGCGCGGCCAGCCGTTCGCGGCCGGACACGCCGCCTCGTTCCGGCGCATGGCCATTGCCTTCGCGCTGCTGACACT